>JBNKQT010000122.1:0-5540 GCA_050297115.1 Ensifer sp.
GTTGACGAGCCAACTTCCGAAAGCCAGATTTTTCCTGCCGTCACAGCCATCGCTACATCACGCGCGGTTTTCCAATGATCCTTGGAGCGCACGCGATCACGGATATTGTCGCAGGCGAACGAGAACTGGCAGCGATTGCGCCATTGTTTGTTCTGATAGACCACACCGCAGATGGAATTCGGATAGGTTGGATTGCGCACGCGGTTCAAGATGACCTGAGCAACAGCCGCTTGACCTTTCACCGGTTCACCACGCGCCTCAAAGTATATGCCGGAGGCAAGGCATTTCTGCTCCTTGTCCGAAAAGACCTGCGCTGGAAGCGGTGTTGCCGCCCAGTCGTGATCACCTGGCTCAAGCTCTGGAATGAAGCGACCGGCCTTCTCTTCTTTCTTGAGAATCGAATCGAATGGAGACTGGCGGGAGTAATCCGGCTCTGCAGGGGCGTAGGCAGTAGCCAGTACATCCGCATGGTCATTGGTAACCAAACTGGCTAGTGCAGTGGGTACACCCTTTGCCTTGCTGACCGGTTTGCGTTCGAAGAAGGACTGCGCAATCGTCAGTTCCTTGCCCTTGATTTTAGGCTTCACAAAAGCGGTTTTGCGTTCTGTTTTTTCAATCGGCTTCAATAGCGATGCAGAACGGTCAATAACCGTACCTGCCGAGAAGCCCTTTGGTGGCTGAACTGGAGCAACAGCAACCACGCGGCCCTTTTTCAGATAACGCGTCACGCGATCTTCATCCGGCGTAGCCTCATAAGGCTTGCCCTGGCCGCGCATTGCGATCTTTTCGCCATCAGGCAGTGCAATTCCACCGCCCAAGGCGCGCACCGAGCCTGTTTTTATCGGATCGGCAAAAACCATTTCAGCCGATTGAATGGAGCCTGCGGGAGACGGGGTTAGATAAACACGTCCCTCGCCTATGCCATTCAGGCCTGCAAGATATGCTGCGATATCGGATCGACCGGTATTTTGGGGAAAGGCGGAATAAACTGCCGCGCCTAATATAAACGCTGCAAAAGCACGCCCCATACGCGATGGCGCACGGCGCTCGGCCACTGTGTTACGCACGCACTCAACTCCAACTTTGAACCTATACTTGCGCGTAGAATGAAACATTAACCTTGATACATCGTTAATGGCCACCATCACGAGAAATAGTGATTTTGATCTGCATCAATCTCTACGGCCACGGCGGGCATAAAATAATTCGGTCAGCCAAAACCAAGGGAGGTTATCATGTCCAAGAATAGTTTGAGCATGTGGCAAGACAGTCCGTTTTTTCATTTCAGAAAAGAAATGGACAATTTGATGGAGAGCTTTTTCGGTCGGGACGGCCTGCCGGAAAAGGAGGGTTTTTCATTCAACACCCCCTCAATTGACATCAAAGAAAGTGAAAAGGTACTCACGCTGACCGCTGAGTTGCCAGGCATGGATCAGGAGGACATCGACCTTGAAGTCCGCAACGGCCTTCTCACGCTTTCCGGCGAGAAGAAACAGGAAAGTGAAGATGAGCAGGAAAACTACCACGTGATGGAGCGTCGCTACGGCTCCTTCAAACGCAGCATCCCCATTCCCGAAAGGGTCGATGAAAGCGCCATCTCTGCGACGTTTGAAAAGGGTGTGCTGAAGGTGAGTATGCCGGTAAAGCCGGGTGAAGTCTCTGGCACGCGCAAGATTGCGATCGGCAAAGCGTAGATGAAAGAGTACGTCGTGCGGGCGGCAACGCCCGCACGATTAGCGGCAAACCGTAAGACTGCTATTCAAACTCGATCTTGGGTGCTGTCCGCTGTTTTGCACCTTTAACCGCATTCCAGACATTTTCAGCGATTTCCCGGTAGGCTTTCGCGTGAGCCCCATCCGGTGCCGTGGCAACAACAGGTGTGCCGGCATCTGATGTTTCGCGAATTGCCATATCCAGCGGAACTTCACCCAGGAACGGCGCACCAATTTTCTCCGCTTCTGCGCGTGCACCACCATGACCGAAAATATCGTGCCTGCCGCCACAATCGGGGCAAACGAAATAGCTCATATTTTCAACGACACCCAGAACGGGGATTTCCACTTTCGAAAACATGTTGATCGCCTTGCGCGCATCCAGCAGAGCCAGATCCTGAGGTGTGGAGACAACGATAGCACCCGCCAGAGGGACTTGTTGCGCCAGTGTCAGCTGCACATCGCCGGTGCCCGGCGGCATATCGATAACAAGCACATCCAGATCACCCCATTCCACTTCGCGCAGCATTTGCAGAAGCGCAGACTGGATCATCGGACCACGCCACACCATCGCCGTACCTTCATCCACAAGGAACCCCATGGACATGGCTTTCAGTCCGTAATTTTCCTTCGGAATGATGCGGCGGCCATCAGAAGTTTGCGGCTTGCCAGATATTTGAAGAAGCTGCGGAATGGACGGGCCGTAAATATCGGCATCAAGCACTGCAGCTTTCAAACCGTTGGCCTGAAAGGCAAGCGCGAGGTTGACGGCGGTTGTGGATTTGCCCACGCCGCCTTTTCCGGACGCGACGGCAACAATTGCTCCGATGCCCGGTATATCCTGGCGTGGTGGTGGTACAGGACGTGCAGCCTGACGCGGCGCCTCTTTCTGGACGGGTCTGGCAGGTGCATCGCCTGCCTTTTTATCAGCTGTCAAAACGACGACGGCGCTTCTCACGCCCTCAGCGGACAGTGCCGCCTTTTCTGCTGCAGTTCTCAGCGGCTCCAACTCCTCGGCGCGCTCGGCAGGTACCGAAACGGAAAAATAGGCTTTGCCGTCGGAAACAAAAATATCGGACACGAGGCCCAGGCTGACAATATCGCCATCAGCACCAGGAAAGGTGAGCGAGCGCAATTTGTCCTTGATAGAGGCGACGGCTTGATCAGACATAGGAAGAGCTACCACGTTGTTTGAATATGGGGGCAATCTATGTGTCCGTGCGCCGAATTCAAGGATCAAAAGCGTCTTCTCTGGTCAGTCTCACCGACATCAGCCTGCATAGCATTGGTAGCGACCGGCATTTTTAATACGTCTGACCAAGCAGCAGTTCTAACGCTATTTTAAGGCGCCCCCCCTAAATTGTAGTCAAGGACTTAAAGGGGAGCCTGTACATTGTTGAAAGCAATCGCGAACGGAAGTTGGCTCACGACTGAACGGCGGCGTGCCTACAGCCTCATCATTCTTGCCATGATTGTCGCAATGCTCGGCTGGCTCGCCATTACGTCTGACGGCATGGTCGCCAGCGACGGCAAGCCGCTGGGCACAGATTTCTCCAATGTCTATGCCGCTGGCAAGATGACGCTGCGCGGAGATGCGCCTCTTGCCTACAACTGGGAAGCCGAATTCAAGGAAGAACAGGCCGTCTTCGGACGTGAAGATATTCCGTTCTACGGCTGGCACTACCCGCCCTACTTTCTTCTCCTGGCGTCTACGCTGGCGCTACTGCCATATATTCCTGCTCTTGTTGTCTGGCAGCTTTCTACCTACGCCATATATCTTGGGCTCGCACGGCGCATTGTTGAGCACCCGCAAACGCTGCTTCTAGCAGCCGCCGCGCCTGTCGTTTTTGTGAATATGAGCCACGGGCATAACGGCTTCCTGACAGCATCCCTGCTGGCAGGGGCACTTCTTGTTCTGGATCGCAAGCCTGTTCTAGCTGGCGTCCTGATCGGGCTGATGATCTACAAGCCGCAGTTTGGAGTTCTCATTCCATTCGTGTTGGCTATTACAGGGCGCTGGACCGTTTTTGCATCTGCGGCTGCAACTGTGATTGCCTTGAGCATCGTAGTGACGGCGATTTTCGGTTTCGATGTCTGGATTGCCTTTGAAGAAAGCTTGGACCTCACGCGAACGATTGTGCTGGAACAAGGCAGCACCGGCTGGCAAAAAATTCAAAGCGCGTTCTCAGCCGTGCGCAGTTTTGGCGGGCCAATTTCAATTGCCTATATGGCCCAGGGCCTGCTTTCAGCAATTGTTGCTCTGACAACGGCGCTAATATGGAGGCGATGGCCCGTTTCACTCAACATCAAAGCCTCGGCACTTTGCTCCGCCACACTTCTGATGACACCCTATGTTTTGGATTACGACATGGTGCTGCTTTGCCCCGCAATTGCTTTTTTGGCGCGTGACGGCCTGCAGTCCGGTTTCAGGCGCTGGGAAATTTCAGTAATGGCGGCTGCATGGACAGTACCATTAGTGGCGCGTTCGGTTGCAGAATATACGTTTATCCCGCTTGGCCTGATTGTAACCGTTTTGTTGTTTGTGGTGACGGCAAACCGGGCTTTTGCCCAACCGGCCGGGGAACCTGCACCTCAGCAGTGATTCCACGTACAATTGTCGTTTCAAAGCCAAAGCTTGCGAAAAAGATGCGCTCTCCTTTAGCTTCAGGTGCCAGAAGGGCATCGCCAGCGACAAGCCTTACAACGCGCTTTCCCGTGCGTAACAATTGAAGCACCTGTTTGCGAACGGCATCCGCCCCCTCCCCGCAATCATTGACAAACATGCGTTTGGCTTCGCGGCGAGCCAGTTCAAGAACCTCTGCTGTGATGCCGTCCTCATAGAGAATAACGTCCGCCGACTGCAGGGCGCGAACCGCCTGTAGCGTCAACATCTCTGCCTCACCCGGTCCGGCACCCACATAAGTGAGGCCGCCGACAAGCTTCTCACTCAGGCAGGAAATCTCGCCGATGCTTTCGATCAGTTTGCGCTCTTCGCGCTCACCGGGATAAGCATTGCCCTTGAAAGCAATATCCACAAAGCGCTCCCAGAAGGCGCGACGCGGTGCGCCTGCGCCGAGCTGTTCCGTCACCTCGCCGCGCAGTTTGCGCGCCAGCATTGCCCAGCCTTTCAGCGCGGGCGGCAGCAATGTTTCAATGCGGCGGCGGATGGCTTGGGCCAGAATGGGCGCGGCACCATCGGTGGAAATGGCAATAACAACAGGTGAACGGTTGACGATGGAACCGAACTGAAACTGGCAGAATTCCGGCTTGTCGATGACGTTGACCGGTGTACCGGCAGCGCGGGCTTCCCCGTAAAAAGCCCGCGCCTCCCATTCATCTTCGCAATCAGCCAAGGCCAACGCAAAGACGCTTAGGTCCGCCGATTTCCAATCTCTCACAATTAACACAACTTTTCGTTGATTTTTATCAATCGCCAAAAGTGCGTGCGACGGTTTTTCCCGTCCAAGGTAAACATGAACCTCTGCGCCGCAGGCGGCCAGCAGCTCAGCCTTCCACGCCACAGCATCAGAGGCCCCGGCAATCAACACCTGTTTGCCATTCAGATCCCAAAAGACCGGAAGTTTGGCCAGCGGCTCCACGCGCGCGGGGCGGCGGGCTATTCTTTCACTCTGCTGCGATGGGAAGGCTGTCATTGATGATCCCCCTGATTTCTGCGCGGCACGAGCCACAATTGGTTCCAGCTTTCAGACATTCGCCGATTGCCTCAACGGAGGCATGACCCCCTGCAATGGCGGCGGTGATCTGGTTGATGGCTGCGGCGCAGCTGCAGGTGATATAGCCCCACTCGGCGCCGGTGATCTCGGCCAG
>JBNKQT010000123.1:0-6888 GCA_050297115.1 Ensifer sp.
AAAACGGATAGCAAGCGAGCCGGAATGCGCATAGGTGCCATCGCCCAAATTCTGGAAAATATGGCCACGGTCGGAAAACGGTGCCTGGCCCACCCATTGTGCGCCCTCACCGCCCATTTGCGTGAAGCCGACTGTGTCGCGGTCCATCCACACGGCCATGAAGTGGCAGCCAATTCCGGCACCCGCCACCGAGCCCTCTGGCACGCGCGTGGAGGTGTTGTGGGGACAGCCGGAGCAGAAATAGGGCACGCGGCTGCCAACATCGCCAATGCCCGCAATCATCGCCTGGGCCTGTTTTAACCGCGCGGTGCGGGTCTCGATTTCGGCATGGCCGCCAACAAAGCCCGTGATGCGCTCGCCAATGGCAATGGCTATATCATTCGGGTCCAGCGCACCTTTCACCGGGAAGAGCCGGTCGCCTCGCTCATCCTTTTTGCCCACGAGCACCGGCTGATTGGCATGGCCATAAAGTGCCTCGCGGATTTGCGTTTCGATCAGCGAACGCTTTTCCTCCACGACGATGATTTCGCTAAGACCATCCGAAAAAGCCTTCACATCCTCATAGTCAAAAGGCCATGTGCAGCCGACCTTGAACAGGCGAATGCCCAGCGCATTGGCCTCCGCTTCGCCAATGCCGAGATTGGAAAGCGCCTGCAGCGTATCGAGATAGCTTTTGCCGGTGGAGATAATACCGATCTTGGGATGTTCGCCGCCGCTCCAGATCGTCTTGTTGAGATTGTTGGCGCGAATGAAGAGGTTTGCGGCAAGGCGTTTGTAGTTGTGGAGGCGCTCTTCCTGACCGAGGAAATCGATGTCGTTGGGGCGGATATGGAGGCCGCCGGGCGGGCCATCAAAAGGTGGCAACACGATGTCCAGCCGGTTAAGACCTGCATTCACCGAGGCTGTCGATTCAACATTGTCCTTCACGCATTTCAGCGCCACCCAGGTGGAGGCATAGCGGCTGAGCGCATAGCCATAGAGACCATAATCAATGAGTTCCTGCACGCCTGCCGGGTTGAGGATCGGCATCATATAGTCAACAAAGTTGAACTCAGTCTGGTGGGCGTTTGTAGAGCTTTCGGCGGTGTGGTCATCCCCCATCAGGGCCAGCACGCCGCCATGGGGGGATGTGCCTGCAAGGTTTGCGTGGCGGAAAACATCGCCTGCGCGGTCCACGCCGGGCCCCTTGCCATACCACAGGCCGAACACACCGTCATAAGTGCCGTGGCCGCCGAGTTCGGATTGCTGGGAACCCCATGCGGCAGTGGCAGCAAGCTCTTCATTCAAGCCGGGAATGAAAGTGATGTTGTGCTCATCAAAATGCGATTTGGCCTTTTCGAACTGCCCATCCAGCGCGCCAAGCGGCGAGCCGCGATAGCCGGAGACGAAACCGGCTGTGTTCAATCCGGCGGCTTGGTCTGCCTCATGCTGCATCATCAACATCCGCACAATGGCCTGCGAACCGGTGAGATAAACACGGTTTTTCGTCAGGTCATATTTGTCTTCCAGCGAAATGTGCTGATGCATAAAGGCTCCTCCCAAAGCAGATGATGCGTGGGCAAGTGTTCCCCTATCTCAGCGTTTCGTCAAATCTTTTCGGTGTGATGCGGTCAAGAAGCAATGACCTGTCCATTTGCTCGGCAAGACATTGCAGTTCTTTCGAAACCTGCGCCTTCTACGAAATAATGTGAGTGCCAAGCGTAACAATCTTGCGGCACAGGAACAACGAAGCCCCCGACAAGGGGGGCTTCGTGAAACACGGAATGTTTGCCCTTTCAGGCAGATTCGAAGGTGATTCCGCAGCCCTTTTTCTTTGAAACACCCTCAATTGCTTCCATCTGCCCTTTCAGACGCGACAGTTCAGCCGTGGTCTCATCATCCCCGCCAACAAGGAATGCTGCAGGCCAGAAAAGAACAATGGCGACACCCGTGGCAACGGCATCGTTGCCCGCCTTTTTCTTTTGTGCCCCAGTCATTTCTATGGCGCGCTCGGAGACACGCTCAGCTTCCGCACGCAGTGTGGTGCAGCCCATATTCTGGTAGAGCACAGGTGAAACGTAACTTGCCTTCACCTTTTCCGGCTTTGTCGCGCAGCCAGCCAGTAATAGCCCGGCCGAAACAGCCAGAACCGTGATATTTCGAATGGTCATATGTCCCCCATACGCAAAATCGGCAATCGGGAATCGACGCCGGAAACAACCCCTGATTTATTAAAAATACAAATACAATCAAAAGTAAATACTTTTCAGAAACTACAACCACTACAAGCATTGAACAGGGGGGCGTGCTTCGCTATCTGTGTGCAAAAGAAGCAGATCTATCTTTGCCCCCCTCACAGCAAGCAGGTTTCCATGACATCCCCTTCCCTTTTCACCCGCACCGGTGTTCCGCAAGAATATCGCGTTCTGATCGAAAAATATCCGCGGGCCGAATGGGGTACAGTGCATCATATCGGCATGCTCGGCCAATTCTGGCTTGATCGCCACAATGGCTTTCGCCAGTTCTCCGCCGTGCTGGATCAGGGCACTGACAAGGCGCTGGAAGGCGAAATGCAGCCGGTGGAATTTGCGAGCTGGTTTGCGCCCCGGCTTAACCAGTTTTTAGGCGCGCTGAATGGTCACCACCAGATTGAGGATTACCAATATTTTCCGATGTTCATGGCGGCTGACGCGCGCATCAAAGGCGGCTTTGAGCTTCTAGAGGAAGACCACCACCTGATCCACGAAATGCTGGAGCGCAACGCCTCTGCCGCCAACGACTTTATTCGCGCGCTGCAAAGCGAAGGCCGCGAAGACCCGCGCAAAGCGCTGGAAGCCTATGCCAAGGAAGCCAAGACGCTTCTTACCGGCCTCGACCGTCATCTGGACGACGAGGAAGACCTGATCCTGCCGCTGCTGATGGATCAGGGCGAGGACAAGTTCGGACATTAATGAAACCGCAGAGATTGCAGTAGAGCTTTTCGCAGCCGACGCCCCTAAAAATAGCCAGTTCAAAAAACAATTCGCCACGCTTGACAAGTTAGACATCTAACCATATTTAGTATGATATCTAACCAAATGGAGGCTGTGATGCAGCGCAGGAATTTTTTGAAGATCGTTGGTGGCGGGGTTGTTTTGGCCGCAGTGGGTGCTGGCGCATTTTTGACAACCCGCACGCCGGAAAAGGCACTGGCACCTTGGAAAATGGCGGGCGACAAGCAATATGATGACCCGCGTTTGAATGCGCTTTCTTATGCCATTCTGTCCCCAAACCCACATAACCGTCAGCCGTGGATTGTTGAACTTATTGGCAATGATGCTCTGACGCTGCGGTTTGATACGGATAAGCAGTTGCCGGAAACCGACCCGTTTGATCGCCAGTTGACGATTGGCTTGGGTTGTTTTGTGGAACTGATGACAATGGCGGCGGGCGCTTCGGGTTATGCGGTTGACCTTGATCTCTTCCCCGAGGGTATGGATGGAACGGGGCTCGACAAACGCATTGTCGCCCACGCGCGTTTTAGCAAGGATGACAGCGTGAAGGCCGACCCGCTTTGGGCTCATGTGATGGAGCGACGCTCCAACAAGCAGCCGTTTGACACTGAACGCCCGGTGGAAGAAGAAAAGTTGCGGGCCATTCTTGCCTCTTCCAAAAATGGCAACCGGCTGGGCGGCACGGTGGATGTTTCGCAAATCACCGCCTGGCGGAAACTCACCGAGGAGGCGATGATGATCGAGCTTGCCACGCCGCGCACCTACAGGGAGAGTGTTGAACTCTTCCGCATCGGCAAGGCCGAGGTGGAGGCCAACCCGGATGGTATCGACTTTTCCGGCGCATTGTTCGACACGATGGCAATGACTGGCCTCTTCACCCGTGAGACCGCACTCGATACACAATCAACCGCCTATGCCGCTGGCATTGATGCGGTGATGAGCAACATCCGCACGGCCAATGGCTATGTTTGGATGGTGAGCGAGGGCAATACGCGCATCGATCAGATCAAGGCCGGGGGTGACTGGCTGCGCGCCAACCTGGCGGCAACCAGCGTGGGGCTTGGGTTCCACCCACTCAGCCAGCCCCTGCAGGAATATCCAGAAATGGCCGAAATCTACGAAACGGTGCATAAGCAGCTCGCGCCTCAAGGCGGAACGGTGCAAATGCTGGTGCGTATCGGCTATGCTCCGGTTTCGGCACTGAGTCCCCGGTGGCCGCTGGACGCAAAACTAGTGTGATCTTGTGACAAATGAAATGCAAAATGGTGGTGGCGGCGAAACGGGCTCTTCGGTCATTTTCGCCTTCATGAACGAAATCGGGATTATCGCCCAGCTTTCTACCGCACTTTTTGCCCGCACCTTGCCGGATGGCATTCATCCCTCGCATTTCAATGTTTTAAACCACCTCACCCGCATGGGCGATGGCAGAACGCCCGTGCGCATTGCCTCGGCCATGCAGGTCACCAAAGCCACGATGACCCACACGCTGAAAGTGCTGGAAGACCGCGGCTTCATAAGAGTGGCACCAAACCCTGAAGATGCGCGTGGCAAGGTTGTCTTCCTCACTGAGGCGGGGCGGAACTTTCGCAATGCGGCCATCGAAAAACTGATTGCGCGTTTTGGGCCGCTTGCCACAGAAGAACATGTTGAAATGATGCAACGTCTGCTTCCCGATCTGGCAGCATTCCGGAAATATCTGGACGAAAACCGGCAGGCTTAATTTTCCAAGCCTTTGCTTTGCAAATTTATTTTTTCCGAAATTCCGCGCGTAACACCTTGAAAGACGCTGCCAACGGGGTTTTAAGAGATTGAGTGCCGCTGGGGCCTCAATCTCGCTTATTTGCCACCGAAAGTAGACCAATGCCCGATTATCGGAAGCTGAAGCTTTTGCGCCGTATCAAGGTGATGCGGGGTAGGCGCGGCAGTTGGCGAGACCGGGCGGTGTTTTGGCTGGGGGCCTTGGCCATCGGCTTTGTCAGCGTGGGCTTTGCGGTTGCGTCTGATTGGGCGCTGGAGATCTTCCGTTTCGCCACAACGTCTTCGCAATACGCCTTCCTTTATCCGTTGGTCATCACGCCCGTGGGCTTCATGGTTTCGGCCTGGGTGGCCTTTGTTTATTTCCCGAATTCGCAAGGCTCTGGCATTCCGCAGGCCATTGCGGCGCGGCATTTCAAGACCAAGGAATATCGCGCCCGGCTTTTATCGCTGAAGCTCGGTTTTGGTAAAATTCTGCTCACCGTTTTCGGCCTCATGTGTGGCGCTTCCATTGGCCGTGAGGGGCCAACCGTGCAGGTGGGGGCAGCACTTATGCTGCAATCGGCCCGCATTGGCCGGGTGCTGCACGCCAAGGGCCTTATTCTGGCGGGTTCGGCGGCAGGCATTGCGGCTGCCTTCAACACGCCGCTTGCAGGCATTGTGTTTGCTATTGAGGAAATGAGCCGCAACTTCCAGATCCGCGCCAATGGTGCAATCCTGACTGCCGTTATTCTCGCCGGTCTCGCCTCGCTGGCCTTGATTGGCAATTACACCTATTTCGGTGAAACGACTGATATTATCGGCGGTGTGAATGAATGGATGCTGGTGCCCATTTGTGGCATTGGAGGCGGTATTCTGGGCGCAATTTTCTCCTCCGGTACACTGTGGCTTGCCATTCGCATCAAGCGCTGGTGTCTGGTCGATACCCGCAAGCGTATTGTTTATGTGGCCGGTGTCAGCGGGCTTTTGGTGGCCGTGACCGGCATTGTGTCGGGCGGCACGACCTTTGGCAGCGGCTATGAAATGGCGCATCAGGCACTGGAGGGCGAAGCTTTGCCGCCGCTCTTCTTCATCGAGAAAATGTTCGCGACATTCGTCTCGATGATGTCAGGCATTCCCGGCGGCATTTTCGCGCCGTCGCTTTCCGTTGGCGCGGGGCTTGGTTCCACAGCCGGTATGCTGCTTGGCACCTCTATCGGCATTGCGGCCCTGCTTGGCATGGCCGGCTACTTCTCCGGTGTTGTGCAGGCCCCCATGACGGCCTTCGTGATTATTCTGGAAATGACCGGCAGCCATGACAATGTGATTGCGCTGATGGCGACTGCCATGCTCGGTTATGTGTCTGCCCGCATGATCAGCCCGGAACCGCTTTATCACGGGCTGTCGCGCGCCTTCATCGCCGACACAATCCGCGTCATGCGCGCGCATTCGCAAGCCGCCGCACAGGCAGAGCGCGAGGCGCGTGATGAGGAAGATGGCGAAACCAAGCCTGTCGACCGCTCAATGCAGCAGCAATAGGCTTTTCCATCATTTCCCCCTTTGAGAGAGATATTTGCTCTTAAACCCTGCATCGTGGAAACGCGTGTTTCTGTAAGAACTGGCTCTGCCCTGCGATAATCCGTCAAAATCTTGAAGGGTTACGTAAATGACTGCCATTTCTTTGAGCACTGAAGCCGCCACATCTTTGGACAGCCAGTTGGCCGCGCTCGACCTTGCCGGTCGACTGCAGCTTGTTGCCAGCCTTGGTGGCCGCGCTGTTTTCACCACGTCGCTTGGTATTGAAGATCAGGTGATCACGGCTGCTATTGGCCAGCACTGTCCCGCCATTGAAGTGGCAACGCTTCAAACGGGCAAGCTTTTCAAAGAAACGGTTGACCTGATCGGCGCGTCTGAAACGCGCTACGGCATTTCCATTCAACAGTTTCACCCTGAAAAGGCTGATGTGGAAGACTATATCAAGCAGTTCAGCGAGCATGGCTTTTATGAAAGCGTTGAAGCGCGCCACGCCTGTTGCGGCGTGCGCAAGATGAAGCCTTTGGCCCGTGCGCTGGAAGACGCCACTTTCTGGGTCACCGGCCTTCGCCGTGGTCAATCCGGCAACCGCGCCAACACACCATTTGCCGAATATGACGCGGAGCGCAATCTCATCAAGATCAACCCG
>JBNKQT010000124.1:0-3977 GCA_050297115.1 Ensifer sp.
TCGCTGATGGAAGGGCGCCTGCCGCCGAGCGAAAGTGTGCGGGTGGAAGAGCTGATCAACTATTTCCATTATGACTGGCCGAAACCTTCGAGCATTGAAGAGCCGTTTCGACCAACCGTGACGGTGATGCCAACGCCCTGGAACAGCGGTACGGAGCTGATGCATGTTGCCATCAACAGCTATCAGCTTGAGCAAACGGAGCGGCCGAATGCCAATCTGGTGTTCCTGATCGATGTTTCCGGTTCGATGAACGCGAGGGATAAGCTTCCACTGTTGAAGAATGCTTTCCGCTTGCTCGTGGACCGGCTGCAGCCTTCAGATACGGTTTCGATTGTCACCTATGCGGGCAATTCCGGCGTTGTTCTGGAGCCGACCAAGGTTGAAAACAAGGCCGATATTTTTAATGCGATTGACGGGCTGATGCCCGGTGGTTCGACTGCTGGTGCTGCAGGGCTGGAAGCCGCCTATCAACTGGCGCAGAAGGCTTTTGTAAAAGATGGTGTCAACCGCGTGATGCTGGCGACCGATGGCGATTTCAATGTTGGACCATCAAGCGATGATGCGCTGAAGGCGATGATTGAGCAAAAGCGCGATAGTGGCATTTTCCTTTCTGTGCTCGGTTTTGGGCGAGGCAACTACAATGACGGTTTGATGCAAGCCATCGCACAAAACGGTAATGGCACCGCCGCCTATATTGATACGTTGGCGGAAGCGCAGAAGACCCTGGTGGAAGAGGCGGGTTCATCGCTCTTTCCTGTTGCCAAGGATGTGAAAATTCAAGTGGAGTTCAACCCGGAGAAAATCGCTGAATATCGGCTGATCGGTTATGAGACCCGCGCGCTGAATCGCGAGGACTTCAATAATGACAAAGTGGATGCGGGTGAAATTGGGTCAGGCCATCAGGTGACGGCCATTTATGAGATTACGCCGAAAGGCAGTCCAGCGGTGATGGTTGATGATTTGCGTTATGGCGGCTCTTCAGATGCTGAAACCGCTGCAGAAACCACGTCTGATGAACTGGCTTTCGTCAAAATGCGCTTCAAGAAGCCGGATGGCGACAAGAGCGAATTGATCAGCGTGCCGGTCGGGGCTTCCGAAGCGAAAGGTGATTTTGCCGAAGTTTCCCGGGATGTTCGCTTTTCTGTCGCCGTTGCCGCATTTGGCCAGAAACTGAAGGGTGTCGATGCGTTGCAGGATTACTCTTACGATGCCATCGACACTTTGGCGCAGGGCGCCCGGGGCGATGACCCCTTCGGCTATCGCGCAGAGTTCATACGGCTGGTGAAACTGGCAGAGGGTATCGACCCGGCATCAAAGCGGTGATTTCGGATAGGCGCGTTCCAGCCCGCCAGATTTGATCAGGCCTTCACGGAATGCCGCATAGGCGCCGTGTTGGCTTGATTTTGCCGCTTCCATGAGGCGAATCTGCAGGCGGTCAGGCGCTTCACTGCCGAGCCATTCGCCAACCTTTGAGAGCTTCAGCGAATTGAGAAATGGCGCATTGGCTTGTTGATCGAGATAGGCGTGAAGCCCCTCCAGGAAAAGATCATCCTGCTCGGATTTCTCAAACACGCTCTTGATCAGGGCTTCATTTGCTTCGTTCAAATCCGAAAGCTTGGTTGCGATGGTTTCCCGCGTGGGAAAAATGGCCGGTTCAGCGCTCACTGTTTCCTCCGAATCAAAACTGCCTCCTTGCATTTTATGCAAAGAGGCAGTGATGGGGATAGTTGAAGCTGTAGTTGATTATCCGCGACGGCGCGAACGGCGGCGCTCAGGCGCTTCGGGAGCGTCGTTGGCTGCTTTGTTGCGCAGCGGGCCAAGGCGGTCTACGACTTCGTCAATGGAAGGACGTGGGCCGGGCGTGTGCCCATCGATGGCAGCGCGGATCGACTTCAGATGGATACATGTCGTGCCACAGCAGCCACCGATGATTTTTGCACCCGCATCAATGGCGAGATGGGCATATTCGGCCATCAGTTCCGGTGTGCCGCTGTAAAAGATTTCCGCGCCGCGATATTCGGGAATGCCGCAATTACCTTTCACTACAAAAGTGCCTTCCGGGTTGTTTTCCGTCATATCGAGAAGCGAAGACAGGATGTCGGGTGCGCCAACGCCGCAGTTTGCGCCAACGGCGATCGGCTTTTCACTCAGCGGATCGGCAACGGATGCCGTCTCCCTCGGGTGCAGGCCCATCATGGTCTTGCCAGCGGTGTCAAAAGAACCGGTGTAAACATAAGCCATGTCAAGCGCGATGGCTGCTTCGGCCGCAGCACGAATTTCATCCGGGGATGACATGGTCTCGATCCAGATGACATCGGCGCCACCGGCCTTCAGGCCTTCAATCTGCTCTTTGAATGCGGCGACGGCGTCGTCATAAGACATTGAGCCAAGCGGAATGAGCAATTCACCAGTCGGTCCTACAGATCCGCCGACGATAACCTTGCGGCCTGCATCGTCTGCAACGGAGCGGGCGATTTCAGCCGCTTTCTTGTTAAGCTCGAAAACGCGGTCTTGCGCGTTGTGAAGCTTCAGCCGGTAAGCGGTGCCGCCAAAGGAGTTGGTCAGGATCACATCCGATCCTGCATCCACAAAGCCCTTATGAAGCTGTACGATTTTTTCAGGCTGTGATTCATTCCACAGTTCCGGGGCTTCGCCTGCTTCCAGGCCCACTTCAAAGAGATTGGTGCCCGTCGCGCCGTCGGCCATCAGCACACCTTTTTCTGCCAGAAGTTCGCTCAACGGATTTGATTGGGTCATAAGTTGTTCTCTCGGTTGTTGTTACATAATGATATAAAGAAATCTTTATATCATTTCAATCACGAATTTTTGTCTTGCTTAATTCATTTGGCGTGCACCGCAAAATATTTTGCCCGTTTACCAAAAAAAGTGCCGAATTCACTCTTCCTTAAGGGCTCGATAACCTCCCGGTAACGATGTGCCGCTAATAGTGGTTCTCGCAGCGGGACAAACGCTGCCACTTCCGGATCAGGTATTGCGTACCGGAAGATGCGTGCTTCAGTTCAGCGTATTTTGGCTGAAGTAGCCGGCGTATTTGGCAGACCGTGCAGCTTTGATTGGCTGGCGCGGTTTTCGCGCTTTCTAAATGGCGAATCCGGTGCTAACCAGCCATACATGACAAAGACAATCATGCTGCAGGGAACGGGCTCGGATGTCGGCAAAACGGTGCTGGTGGCAGCGCTTTGTCGCATTGCTGCCAATCGCGGCCTCAAGGTCCGGCCTTTCAAGCCACAGAATATGTCCAATAATGCTGCTGTTTCTGATGATGGCGGTGAAATCGGCCGTGCGCAGTGGTTGCAGGCGCTTTCGTGTCGTGTGCCATCGTCTGTGCATATGAATCCAGTGCTTTTGAAACCACAGAGTGAGAATGGCAGTCAGATCATCCTGCAGGGCAATGTTTATGGTCAGGCCAAGGGTAAGGATTACCAGCGGTTAAAGCCGCAATTGCTGCAGGCGGTGCTGGAGAGTTTTGAGACGGTGAAATCGGGTGCCGATCTTGTCGTCGTTGAGGGCGCGGGGTCGCCGGCGGAAATCAACCTTCGTGCGGGTGATATCGCCAATATGGGTTTTGCAACAGCGGCCAATGTGCCCGTTGTGTTGGTGGGCGATATTGATCGGGGCGGTGTGATTGCCTCGCTGGTTGGCACCCACACAATATTGAGTGACGAGGACCGGGCCATGGTGACCGGTTATATCATCAATAAATTCCGGGGCGATGTTACGCTGTTTGATGATGGAATTCGCCAGATTGAAGGTTTCACCGGCTGGCCCTGTTTTGGCGTGGTTCCGTGGCTCAAATCGGCATCGCGTCTGCCTGCAGAGGATTCCGTGGTGCTGGAGCGTCTGGTTTCCAAGGGTGAGGCAGCCTTGAAAGTGGCAGTGCCAATGCTGCCCCGCATCGCCAATTTCGATGATCTTGACCCGTTGGCGGCTGAAGAACAGGTGGAACTTTGCTTTAT
>JBNKQT010000125.1:0-25787 GCA_050297115.1 Ensifer sp.
AGGACGTCCCCATCATCTGCCGCATCGACACGCTGGATGAGGTTACCTACATGAACAATGGCGGTATCCTGCAGACAGTTCTGCGCCAGCTGGCTGGCTAAGGGCGTTAGATTTGGATTGAGTTTGAAAGGCCGGGGCAACCCGGCCTTTTTTGTCACCCGAAAAGGGCTAAGCCTGCCGTATCCGTTGCATACCCCACCCGCCGTCATGGTCGGGCTTGACTCGACCATCCAAACACCAGCGGCTTGCGGGTGGATCCTCGGGTCAAGCCCGAGGATGAAGAGTGGAGGGTGCCGCACGCCCTACCTCTCTCCTTGCGGGAGAGGACGCAAAATCTTGGGCTTAGCCAAAGGCTAAGTCTTAGATTTTGCTGGTGAGGGGCGAATTCCCTCGGCTTGTAATTTCGTTCGTTTCTCTGGCTTGGTTTTACCCCTCACCAAGCTCGCCGTGCCAATCGCTTCGCTCTTGGGGCGAACTATCCTCTCCCACAAGGGGACAGGAGGGAGATCAACCCCCATTCAAACTCGCAAAGTTCTCACCCTTCGCCACCAAGTCCTCAATCAGCTTGGCTGGCTTCCAGAATTCCGCATCATCTTTGGCAAATTCGTTCAAATCGGCCAGTACCTTATCCAGACCGATGGTGTCGGCATAGTGCATTGGACCGCCGCGCCAGCGGGGCGAACCGTAGCCGGACAGCATCACGATATCGACGTCGAGCGGGCGAAGGGCAATGCCTTCTTCCACCACCTTGGCGCCCTCGTTGATCATCGCGGCCATGTAGCGGCGCATGATTTCGTCGGCGGAGAGTTCGCCCTTTTGCGGAATGCCCTTTTCCTGTCTGATGCGCTCTATGGCGGCGAGGAATTCCTCATTTTCGGCCCCCTTTCGCGGGTCGGCGGAATAGTCGTAGCAACCGCGCCCGGTCTTCTGGCCGAGGTCACCCTTTTCGCCGAGCCAGTCGAGATATTCAAAGGCATAGCGTCCCTTGTAGCCTTCCGCGATGCGGCGCTTGCGCGACATGAGGCCGATATCCAGACCAGCGAGATCGCCCATCTGGTGCGGTCCCATGGGATAACCAAATCCAAGCACCGCTTTGTCAATTGCATAGGGGCTTGTGCCTTCTTCCACCATGAAAGCCGCCGACTTCATGTAGACTTCCAGAATGCGGTTGCCGATAAAGCCATCGCACACACCGGCACGCACACCGATCTTGCGGAGCTTCTTGGCCAGCGCAAAACCGGTTGCCACCGCATCGGCAGAGGTCTTGTCGGCCACAACCACCTCAAGCAGTTTCATGATGTGGGCGGGTGAGAAGAAGTGCAGACCTAGCACGCTTTCAGGCCGTCCGGTCACTTCGGCGATTTTGTTGATATCCAGATACGATGTGTTGGAGGCAAGGATTGCGTCGGGCTTCGCCACCTTGTCCAGCGTGCGGAAGAGATCCTGCTTCACCTCCAGCATTTCGAACGCAGCTTCGATGATGATGTCCGCATCACCCAGCGCTGAAAAATCCGTGGTAACAGTGTAGAAGTCGCCCAGCAGCTTGTCGCGATAGGCCTCGTCGTAGCGACCCTTCTTGATGCCATCATCCAGAACCTTGGTGACATTGGCGCGGCCACGTTCAGCGCTTTCCTCATCGCGCTCAACCATTGTCACCGGAATGCCAGCGAACAGCATGGAAAGCGTGATTCCGGACCCCATCGTGCCACCGCCAATCACGCCAGCTTTCTTGATCTCTTTGGCTTTGCCTTCAGCAAGTTCCGGCACTTTGGCCACTTCGCGTTCGGCAAAGAAAGCGTGGCGCAGCGCCTTGCTCTGATCGGAATTCATCAATTCCATAAAGATTTCGCGCTCGGCTTTCATACCGTCTGCGAAGGACATGTTGGCGGCATTTTCCAAAGCATCGATGGAACGAACCGGGGCAATCATGCCTCTGGCCTGTTTCTTCACTTGCGCGCGGATGGCATCGAAGAAAGTGCTATCGCCCTTGTGACCTTCCACCTTCTCCTGCATTTCGCTCAGGCGACGAATGGGAAGGTTCTCATCAATCACCCGGCGCGCAACAACCATGCCTGCGGCTTTGGGATCATCCATATCCTCAATGGCATCGATAATGCCGAGCTGCAGGGCTTCTTTTGCCGAGACCTGACGGCCAGAGGCGATGATTTCGGCGGCGGCTTCAAAGCCGATGAGACGGGGCAGGCGTTGCGTGCCGCTGGCACCGGGCATCACGCCGATTGCAACTTCGGGAAGGCCCACTTTGGAACCTTTCAAAGCCACACGGAAGTGACTGCCCAGTGCCAGCTCCAGGCCGCCGCCAAGCGCTGTGCCGTGGATCACGCAGACCACGGGCTTTTCAGAATCTTCTACAATCTGCACCACTTCAGGCAGCATCAGGCCCTTGGGCAATTTGCCAAATTCCTTAATGTCGGCGCCTGCCACAAAGGTGCGGCCCGCACCATAAAGCACGGCAACTTTTGCATTGTCCTCACCGGCAAATTTGCTGATCGCATCGGCCACGCCCTGGCGTACATCGGCTGACGCAGCATTCACCGGCGGGTTGTTGATTTCAATCAGGAAAATATCGCCCTCGAGGCTTGTTTTGACCGCAGTTGTCATGGGTTTCTCCGGAATTTTAGCGGGGTAGGTGGCCCCCGGCAGGCTGGCTGCCGGGGGCGGTATTTCGGTCGATTACTGTTCCAGGCGTGTCAGCTCTTTCCAGTTGCCATCAATGATCTTCGAGATAACAACATAATTGCCGCCATTGTGGTCGCCTTCGCCCATCTTGATATGGATGTCGGAAATCTCGTCTTCATAGTCGAGGCTTTCCATACCCTTCTGGAAGCTTTCAGGTGTCAGGTCCTGGCCTGCGGCCTCAAGGCCACGCACCAGGCTTTCAGCCGCCGAGCGGCCAAGCAGAGCACCAGTGCCGGGGAACTCGCCCGTTTCTTTCTGCATTTGATCCACCCATGCCTTGACCGTGGGATTGCCCATGCGAGCCACGATGTCAGACCAGCCTGAGCCGGCATAGAAACCTTCGGTAATGCCGCCGGGCACCTTGGCGATTGCGGTGTGGAACGAAGCCGATGCGCCAACGAATTTCGCGTCAGTCCAGCCCATTTTCTTTGCCGTAGCCAATACGGTGATAACCTGACGCACGCCGAGGGCAACCGAGACGGCCTCACAACCGGCGTCTTTCAGCTTAGACAGCGAGCCGACAAAATCCTGCTCATCTGGCTTGTGGGTCGTTTCGGTTACGAATTCGAGACTAAACTGCTCCGCCGAATCCACCGTGGCTTCCTTGGTGTCCTTGCCGAAATCGGACGGGATATACATGGTACAGATTTTCTTCACACCTTCGTTTTCGGCCAGATATTTCAGCGCTAGCCGTGTCTGGTCGTAATAGGTTGTGAAGCCGGAATATTTGTAATCCGATGCCGGCACAGTCATTTCGCGTGCAGCTGAAAGCGGAGAAATGTTGGCAACTTTCTTGGCTTCGAGAATAGGGAAAGCGGCAACATTCATTGGCGTGCCAAGCTGCAGGAACATAGCGAAAATCTGGTCGGAGTTGACCAGCTTGTTCAGCCCCTGCATGGCCTTTGGCATCTGGTAGCCGTGGTCTTCAACCACATATTTGATTTTGCGACCGTGGATGCCGCCATTTTCATTGACTTCATCGAAGTAAAGCTGGGCTGCTTTCACCGCCGGCGCGCCGAATGCGGCGAAGATGCCGGACATGTCGACATTGGAACCAATGACGATTTCATCATCGGTGACACCTTGCGCGTTAGCAGCAGTTGCCGCCAGCAAGGCACTACCGGCCATCAGCGCGGCAGCAAAGGTTTTCATTGATTTTTTCATTTCGTTCCTCCTCTAAAGGGCCATATATGCTTCGGCCTCTCCTCAAGCCTCGGCATACATTTCGTTGATCAGGCGTGCGTGTTTTTTCTCCACGAACGACCGTTTCAATTTCATGGTCGGTGTCAGCTCATCATCTTCTGCAGTCAATAATATGTCGATGAGCTTGAACTTCTTCACCTGCTCCACGCGGGCGAAGTCTTTATTCACCTTGTCGATCTCGCCCTTGATCAGTTCCTGCACTTCCACGCGTGCGCAAAGTGAGGCGAAATCAGAAAAGGGAATGCGGTTGTCCTGGGCAAATTTCTGCACATTTTCCTCGTCAATCATCACGAGGCAGGAGAGATATTTGCGCTTGTCGCCGATCATCACGGCGTCGGAAATATAGGGTGAGAATTTCAGCCGGTTCTCAAATTCGGCGGGCGTAATGTTCTTGCCACCGGCGGTAATGATAATGTCTTTCAGGCGACCGGAGATTTTCAGGAAACCCTCATTATCCAGCTGGCCAACATCACCGGTTCTCAGCCAACCGTCTTCGGTCAGCGTTTCAGCGGTCTTTTCCGGGTTTTTCCAATAGCCCTGGAACACGTTTCCGGCCTTGTATTGAATCTCGCCGTCAGGTGCGATGCGGAATTCGGCACCGGCAAGGGCATGGCCCACTGTGCCGTATTTGTTATCGCCAATTAGGTTGGATGACATGATGCCGGTCGATTCCGACATGCCGTAGCCTTCCAGCACATTGATGCCGAGCGCCTTGAACCACTTGAGAATTTCCGGGGAAATGGGTGCGGCACCCGAGGAGCCTCGACGCAGCCGGTCAAAGCCCAGCATGCGGCGCACATTGCCCAGAAGCACGAAATCCCAGAAGGCGTATTGCAGTTTCAGGCCAAGCGGGGGAGGCTTGCCTTCCTCCTCCAGTTCCACCTTTTTCAAACCAGTTTTTACGGCCTGATTAAACGCCCAACGTCCGAATGGCGTTGCATCCCCCAGCATGATCATGACACGCGAATAGACCTTCTCCCACACGCGGGGTACGGCGGCGAAATTATGCGGAGAAACTTCACGCAAGCTGTCGAAAACCGTTTCCAGGCTTTCGGCAAAATTGAGCGTTGCGCGCGATGCAATCTGCCCGAAGACAGAGACCATGCGTTCGTAAACGTGGCAAAGCGGCAAAAAGCAAACTTGCTCATC
The DNA here is from genome assembly GCA_050297115.1 of Ensifer sp. Classification (GTDB taxonomy): domain Bacteria; phylum Pseudomonadota; class Alphaproteobacteria; order Rhizobiales; family Rhizobiaceae; genus Ensifer_A. Next base: position 5,050 of record JBNKQT010000125.1, read on the forward strand.
GGTCTCGTAGGCAGGCACGCCCACGGCATTGGCCGAAATTGTGAAGAGGATATTGCCGTGGCCCAGCATCACGCCCTTGGGCATGCCGGTGGTGCCGGATGTGTAGATCAAGATGGCTGTGTTTTCCGGCTTTGTCGCCGCAATCTCTTCTTCAAAGAGGTTGGGATTCTTCTTCAACTCCTCGCGGCCCAGCGCATAGAGGTCTTCCAGAAACATTACCTTTTCATCGGCAAAATCATGCAGACCTTCGCCATCCAGCACGATCACCTTTTCAAGGTTCGGCATGTCGTCGCGCGCCTGCAGGAATTTGTCGAGTTGCTCGTCATTTTCCACGAAGAGGAATTTCGAGCCGGAATCATTCACGATATAGGCAAGCTGGCTGGCGGCGTCGGTCGTATAAATGCCAGTCACAACGCCGTTCATGCATTGCACACCAAGGTCGATATAGAGCCATTCCTTGTTGTCTTCGGAAATGATGGAAATGCAGTCGCCGCGCTGCAAGCCCATGGCGCGCAGAGCAAGGCCAATGAGGCGCGCGTGATCATACCAGTCTTTCCAGCTGTACGACCGCCAGATGCCGAAGTCTTTTTCACGGTGGGCTGTGCGCTCACCCAGCGCCTTGCAGCGGATTTCAAACAGTTTGGGCAGCGTGTCGCAACCGTCCACAAAGTAGGGTCCTTGTGTCAGGTCGGCGTTGATCTGAAGTCCTGCCACCTCCTGCTGAGGGGGGATTTTGACCATCTCGTTCATGCAAATACCTCCCTTATCTCCAGGTTTTCCGGTTCTTCCAGCGGCGCTGCGCGCGCTCGCCCTCGGCGCGCTGGCCAAGGTAGAATTCCTGAATGTCCTGCGAGTTCTTGAGCTTCTCCGCTTCGCCTCCCATCACAATCCGGCCAAGCTCCATCACATAGCCATAATGGGCAGTGTCGAGCGCTATTTTCGCGTTTTGCTCCACCACCAGCATGGTCACTTTCTGCTCCTTGTTCAGCCGCTTCACAATCGCGAAGATTTCCTTCGTCAGAAGCGGGCTGAGGCCAAGGCTCGGCTCATCCAGCAGCATGATTTTCGGTTTGGCCATGAGTCCGCGGCCAATCGCCAGCATTTGCTGCTGTCCACCCGACAGCGTCCCCGCATCCTGGTTCGCACGCTCTCGCAAAATGGGAAAATAATCATACACCATTTCGATATCGGCGGCGATATTGCCGCGATCCTTGCGCGTATAGGCCCCCATCCGCAGATTGTCTTCCACACTCATAAGCGGGAAAATTTCGCGGCCTTCAGGCACCTGCACGATGCCTTTTTGCACGGAGAAGTCCGGGTCGTGGCCCTGAATTTCCTCGCCTTCCAGCTTCACGGTGCCCTTTTCCGGGTCCATCACTCCGCAAATGGTTTTCATCAGTGTGGTTTTGCCTGCGCCATTGGCGCCGAGCACAGTCACGATCTGGCCTTCATGGACTTCAAGGCTCACGCCGCGAATGGCCATGATTGGGCCGTAATAGCTTTCAAGATTGTCGATTTTCAGAAGTGGCTCACCCATTATGCGGCCTCCTCTTCTGTGTCCGACCCAAGATAGGCTTCGATAACGGCAGGGTCGTTCTGCACTTCAGATGCAGACCCCAGCGCCAGCATCTTGCCGTCGGCCAGCGCCAGCACACGGTCTGAAACCGAGGAAACAAGGTGCATATCGTGTTCCACCATCAATACGGTAATGCCCATGATTTTCTTGATGTCCTCAATCCAGAAGGCCACATCCTGTGTTTCCTCCACGGAAAGGCCGGAGGCTGGTTCGTCGAGCAAAAGCAGTTTTGGCTCAATGGAAAGGGCACGGCCCATTTCCACCACCTTGCGCACACCATAGGGCAGGCCGGCGATGTATTTTTCGCGGTAGGCCTGAAGGTCGAGAAAGTCGATGGCGCGTTCCACGGCCTCGCGATGCGCGATCTCCTCACGCCGCACAAAAGGCGTGAACAACATTTCGGTGATGAAGTTGGAGCGCCGCCGCGTGTAGCGACCCACCAGCATGTTTTGCAGCACGGTTGCCTGCTCGAAAAGTTCGATATTCTGGAAGGTGCGGGCAATGCCCAGCCCCGCGATTTCGTGGCTTGCCTTGTTCAGGATCGACTTGCCCTCAAACAGGATGTCGCCGGAATAGGGCGTATAGAAACGCGAGATCATGTTGAAGATCGTGGATTTGCCCGCCCCATTTGGCCCGACAATGGCGAAGACCTCGCCAGCATCCACGCTGAAGGATACATCGTTGACCGCAGTCAATCCGCCAAATTTGAGCGTGACGTTTTTCAGTTCCAATAAACTCATCTGACGCGCTCCGTTTTGAGGTAGGATTTCTGGCGGCGGAACATGTCCTTTCGCGCAAAGGGGAAGAGCTCGAAATAGGTTCGGATCTTTACCCAGCGGCCATAGATGCCCATCGGTTCCAGCAGAATGAAGCCAATGAGAATGGCGGCGAAAATGCCCGATTCCAGACCTGGAATGATGATGGAGCCAACGCCGGTCCATTCACCAACCGCATCGCGCGCGAAGGCAATGGCCTGCGGCAAGGCGCCGATGACGATTGCGCCCAGAAACGCGCCGTGGATTGTGCCAAGCCCGCCAATCACAATCATCAGGATCAGATTGATCGAAATAATGATATTGAAGGTTTCGTGGTTGAAGATCGTGGCAAAATGGCCCATCAGCGCACCGCCAAGGCCGGTGATGGCGCAGGAGAGGCCAAAGGCCAGCGCCTTGGTGCGTGGCACGTTGATGCCCATGGCTTGAGCCGAAATCTCCGAGTCACGAATGGCTGCAAAGGAGCGCCCCAGCGGCGAGCGCTGCATGTTGCGATAGGCAAGCACAATCAGTACCGCGATGAACAGAATGAGCCAGTAAAGGCCCGCCGGATTGGCATAGCGGTTGAAGCTAAGCCCGAATATTTCAATATCCGGTGCAAAGAGACCGTTCACGCCGCCCGAAATCGGCTCGGAAAGCACGATCACATCTTCCATCATGATTGAGACCGCGATGGTGGCGATGGCAAGGTAAATGCCGTGCAGGCGTGTGACAGGCAGGGCGAAGAGCGCGCCGACAAGCCCGGTGATGATGCCGCCCAGCGGGAAGGCCAAAATGAAAGGCAGTCCTGCAAGTGTCTGCAAAAGAACGCAGGAATAAGCGCCAATGGCCATGAAGGCGGCATGGCCGAGACTTGCCTGTCCGCTCTGGCCCACCAGCAGCATGAGGCCCATGCCGCAAATGGCCCAGATAAGCACATTGGTTGCCTCGCCCGTGAGAAAGTCGCCGAGTACGAAGGGCAGGGCGATGGCAATGGCCAGAAGAAGCGCATACCAGAAAGCCTGTGCGCCATGTTTGAAGAGGCGAATATCGGCGCCGTAAGAGGTTTTGAAAACTATCCGCATGGCTGCACCAATGATTGACCATTTGAGCGCATTGCGTGGGTCGCAAACAGCCATCCGGTTAGGAGAAATTTGAAGAGCGATGCTATCGCATCGGTCGAGAGTTTCGATGCAGCCGGTGGCTGATTTGCGGCCCACCTGTAGGGCCGGGTGATTTTGCTCCCCGGGCGTCGGCGCAAAGTACTCAAATGGTCAATCATTGGTGCTACACCTTCTTCGCTCTGACCTGGGACAGAATCCCGTGCGGCCGTAAAATGAGAACGATCAGCAAAATGAGATAAGGCATGATCTGCGAGACGCCCGCGGCAACATAGCGCGAGGAGAGCGGTTCAATGAGACCGACGATCAAGCCACCCAGAAGCGCGCCGGGCAGAGAGCCGAATCCGCCAATGATAGCGGCTGCAAAAGCCTTGATGCCGAGCAGGCCGGTGGAGGGATCAATGGCGCCCTTGGAGGCAAATAGCACACCGGCAATAGCTGCCAATGCACCGGCGAGCGCCCAAACCATGGAGTGAATACGCTTCACAGGAATCCCCATGTAATAAGCGGCGAGCTGGTTTTGCGAAGCGGCCTGCATGGCAAGACCAATGCGGGTATAGGCAAAGAAGAGATAAAGCGTGCCAGTGAGCGCCAGCGTGGTGCCGATAATGACCACTTCATCAAGCCCAAGAACCAGGCCGCCGAAGCTCACATCCAGCCCCACAAACGGGCTTTCAAGTGATTGCGGCTCGTGGCCCCAGATAAGCCCCGCAAAGAAGCGCATTACGAAACCGAGTGCGATTGTGAGAATGACCACGGCGATCTGGGATTGGCCAAACATGGGACGAATAAAGATGACCTCGATCAGATATCCGATCGCGCCCATGAGTGCGATCGCAATAATAACGGAAAGCCAGAAGGGCAGCCCGAAATAAAGGTCATTGTTAAGACCGAGCGTGATGAATGCGCCAAACATCATCATGTCGCCCTGTGCGAAGTTTACTGATTCCGTGGCTTTGTAAATCAACACGAAACCCAGCCCGATAAGGCCGTAGACGCAGCCATTGGCAAGGCCGCTGATTATTAGTTGCAACAGATCCAAATGTAAGGCCCTCCCATGCCTCGGACAGATGTCCCTTGGTTCTTGCAGAAATATTGGTTCCGGTTTTCTCCGGGAACGTTCGTATTTTCTCCTTACGCAGCGCCTGATCGGGCGCTCAAACCATACAATGCGTAATCGACACATTGCCGCGCAATTGCGAGACGGTCCTCATACGTCTCGCCATCGCGGGGCTTGTACCAGAAGATAGGCGAATTCAGCGTCATGAACATGATCTGCATCGTTATGGAGATATTGTCATAGCTCACATCGCCTGCCGCATGCACCTCCTCAAGCGTAGTGCGAAACACAGATGAATATTCTGTCCGCCGAGCCAGAATTGCTTCCAGCCGCTGGCGCTGCTCCGGTGTTGTTGCGCCGCGCAGGTGTATTTCCACACCCTGCCAGACAGCATTTTGATAGGGGCGCTTTTCAATCATTGCGGTTGTATGCGCCATGGCAAGGGCCCGGAAACGATCAAGCGGCGTCCCCTCCAGTTTGCGGGCCTCCTCAATCGCCTGAAAATTCATCTCCATTGCATATTCAGATACGGCAAAAAGCAGGTCGGCCTTGGAGGCAAAAAAGTGATAGACACGGCCCTTGGTTGAGCCCAGCCGCCGAGCGACATCGTCAATGCTGGTGGCGTGGTATCCACGCTCCATGAAGCATTGGGCAGCCACATCCATAATGGCCTTCTGCCCCTCGTCTGGCATGGCCAGAGCGACAGTTCCGCTCATAGTTCCTCCCTTTTCCATCCTCCGGGTATTCCTCCCAAAACACGACCGTGGATGTTTTGGGAATTTGCACATACTACCGGGTAGGTTGTCAACCCTGTAGATGAAAAATGGGATTAATAACTGGCCGTTGCAGTGAGAAATATGTAATGCTGGCATGAAAGAACAATGACCTTGAAGGGAATTGGCAGGGTTTATGCGGGCAAAGTAGAAAACACTTTGTCTGCCACTGGTTCAGGGGGCAAATTTGGCATCTGTATCTGAGACAAATCTTTGGCAGGCAACGGCTGGAGAAAATGTTCAAGCAGCCTCGCTGCACAAGGATCTGTCGGTTGATCTGGCGATTGTTGGCGGCGGTTTCACCGGGTGTTCTGCGGCTCTGGAAGCCGCAACATCTGGCGCATCGGTGGTATTGCTGGAGGCCAACGACATTGGTCATGGCGGCTCGGGGCGCAATGTCGGGCTGGTGAATGCGGGGCTCTGGTTGCCGCCCGATGCAATCATTGCCGAGATGGGGAAGGCTGCGGGGGAAAAGCTGATTGCTGTGCTTGGCGAAGCGCCTTCTCGTGTTTTCTCGCTGATCGACCAGCACAATATCGCGTGCGAGCCCACGCGGGCGGGGACATTGCATTGTGCGCATAGTCCCGAAGGCTTTAAAGACCTGCAGGAACGCTACCGCCAGGGTAATCGATATGGTGCGCCGCTGCGCCTGCTGGATGCACAGGAGACGGCTGCGCGCACGGGATCATCGACCTTTGCAGGCGCCTTGCATGATCCACGGGCGGGCACAATCCAGCCATTGGCTTATTGCCGTGGTTTGGCGCGCGTAGCGCAGGCAGCCGGTGCGACGCTCTTTTCCAATACGCCCGTGTCCCGTTTGAGCCACGATGGTGAAAACTGGCATCTGGAGGCCAATGGTCATCAGGTGCATGCACGCGCTGTTCTGATTGCCACCAACGCATATCATCTTGGGTTTGAGGGGGCGTTTCAGCCGAAATTCGTATCTGTGTTCTATTCGCAATTTGCAACGGAGCCCTTGCCCGAGGCGCTACGTGCGAAAATTCTCAAGCATGGCGAAGGTTGCTGGGATACAGCGCTTGTCATGAGTTCTTTCAGGCTTGATCGCGCGGGACGGCTGATCGTGGGCGGTATGGGCAATGTGGACGGGCCGGGCAGCGGCATTCATCGTGGCTGGGCCCGGCGCAAGCTTGGCAAGCTCTTTCCCCAGGCAGAAGCTTTGGAGATCCGCCATCAATGGCATGGGCGCATAGCCATGACCAGCGACCATATTCCCAAGATTGTTGAGTTCGGGCCAAATGCCTATGCCTGTTTCGGCTATTCCGGGCGTGGCATTGGCCCCGGTACGGTGTTTGGCGCAGCTGCTGCCAGGGCTCTATTGGCAGATGATGAGGACGTTCTGCCAATTGCGCCTGTTCGCCAGCATGTAGAGCGGTTCACCGGCCTGCGCAGCGCCTATTATGAATTTGGTGCAACGCTGATCCATGCAGTCAATTCGCGATAGGTATTGCCGCCTTTCGTTTACGGCTCAATGACCCGGACAAACCCCAGAACAATTTTGGTATCCGGGTGTTCAGGCATGCCGCCCACCGGAACACGCGCAATCTCGCTTCCGTCTTCAAACTGTGTGGGGGTGTCGATCTCCGCCAGAAATTCGGGCTTGCCGGTTTCAACCCGGTAGATGCGGTAATGCCCAGGCTTGGTGAGCCGTGTGGCATAGAGCGTGAAGCCGCCATTTTTTTCCGTTGCGGCAAATTGTGAGAAGGGCCGGGAGAGGGGCTCGCCGACAAACAGGCCTTCAGAAATCCATGAAACGCTTTTCCAGTAGGCCTCGAGAATGGTGTCGCCCTCAAGGTAGCGGCTCAACATCAAATCCGGTCGCGGGAATTTTGGCGTCATGTTGCAGGGTTCGCGCACGGTGCCAAAGCTGGCTGTCGTGCCCGCCTTCATAATGTCGGTCACCGGTGTTTGTCCGTGGCTGTCAGTGAGGCGTCCGCTATAGGATGTCAGCGTATCAGCATAAGCGCCCGGCAAAAACGAAAGCGTGGAAATGCCGGGCAAAACAGAGCGTCCGGTTTGATAGGCCAGAATACCGGATTCATCCCGCAATTCGTCGCGCAGCACCAGCTCGATCTTGATTTTGCCACCCCAAAGCAGCTGTGCCGCATTCATATTTGCCAGGCGCGGCAGGCTGCGAACATCGTCCTCGGTGCGCACCAGGTGGACCGTGCCTTCGGGGTTGGAGCCATCGCCGGAACCGGCGCGTGCAACAAGTGTAAGGGCATCGCTCTCCAACGGCCCGCCAACCAGCATCATGGAAAGAGGAATGTCGAGTTCAGCACCGGGCTCAGCATCATAGGCCGGATTGTCATCCGTGCGGTTGCACGCACCCTCAAAAATAACGTCAGACAGCCCCATTGAAATAGCTGAGGTTATGGACTGGTTTTCAAGTCGGTAAGGCTTTTGCCAGGCAATAGCATAGGCTCGAAAACGTCCATCTGCGTTGGCTGCCTGAATGGTTTTGAGGGCGGGCGTCAGGGCTTTGGCAGATACACTGTCGCTTGCGGGCAGCGATACGGTGATGATGTTTTCTGCCGGTATTCCCCGTTTTTGCGCATAGGCCTTGGCCAAGCGCATGGAATGGGCATCATTGCTATTGGCAATAATTGCGGTGGTGAGTGGTACGATTGGGTGGGTGTCGGCTTTCGCCAGCGGGATAACCTGTATTTGATGGTCAGTCGGTGGCGAGGAGTCGTCAGAACAGGCCTGCAGGAATTGGAGGAGCGCTGCCAGGAGCAATGCCGATGCCAGCCTTTTCAACCCCACACGCATTTCCTCTCCGAACGATTCTGAACTGCTGTTACAGAATGCCCGTGGCCTTTACGTTAGTCGAGAGGCTTTCGCCCGTCATCACCAGAAAGGATTGACGGGCGGGTGAGCGAATTACCGTTTCAGCATGCGCGGGTCGAGCGCGTCGCGCACCGCATCGCCGATATAGTTCACGCTCAGCACTGTGAGCGAGATGGCAAGACCCGGCCAGAAAACACGCGCCGGTGTGATTTGCAGGAAGTTTGCGCCGTCGTAGAGGAGGCGGCCCCAGGTGGGGAAGTCTGACGGGAAGCCGAGGCCGAGGAAACTCAGCGCTGATTCAGTGATGATGGCTGTGGCAATGCCCAAAGTGGCCGAGACCATAATGGAGCTGAGCACGTTGGGCAACAGGTGACGCAGGATGATGCGGTATTCGCGGATGCCGGCGGATTTGGCGGCCAGCACAAATTCCTGGTTTTTCACCGCCAGCACATCGCCGCGCACAATGCGGGCCGTGTGCATCCAGCTGGTAATGCCAATCACGAACACGATGAGGATGAAGATGCCGGTTTCCGGGCCGAAGGCGGCGCGCAATACGTCGCGGAACAGCAGGATGATAACCAGCAAAACCGGCAGCAATGGCAGCGCCAGGAACAGGTCCGTCAAGCGCATGAGCGGGCCATCCAGCCAGCGGATATAACCTGAAAGCACGCCCACCAGTGTGCCGAGCAGAAGGGCAAGCAGCATGGCTGTGATGCCAACAGCGAGCGAGATTTGCCCACCTGCCATCACCTGCGCCAGCATATCGTGGCCGAGATTATCCGTGCCGAAGGGATGCAGCAATGAAGGGCCCTGGTTCTTTGCACGAATGTCGATCTTGTTCGGGTCAATCGTGTGAATGAACGGACCGACATAGACCGCCAGCACGATGAAAACGAAAATCACCAGACCCGCAACCCCACCCTTGTGGGCGCGGAATTGCCGCCAGATATCGGCCCAAACGGATGTATGCTTTTCCTCTTCCATATAGGCTGCGTCAGTCATAGCGGATCCTCGGGTCGAGAATGCCGTAGAGTACATCGGCAATCAGATTAAACAGCACGATCAAAAAGGCGAAGATGAAGGTGAGCGTTTGCACCAGCGGCAGGTCCGCCCCTTCAATTGCCGTGATCAGAAGCTGGCCAAGGCCATTCACGCGGAAAATCTGCTCGGTGATAATCGCGCCGGAAAAGATGGTGGGCACACCAAGCGCAATCACTGTGATAACCGGGATAAGGCTGTTTCTGAGCACATGCACCAAAAGCACGGTTTTTTCCTTCACGCCTTTTGCACGGGCCGTGCGCACATAATCCATGTGCAGGTTGTCCAACATGGAGGCGCGCACGAAACGCACGATTTGCGATGTGTTGTAGAGCGTGAGCACGGTGACAGGCAGCACCATCTGTCGGGCCTGGGCGAGGAAACTGTCCCAGTCATTCACTACCAGGTTGGTGTCGTAGATTGACGGGAACCACTGCAACCAGGATGAGAAAATCACAATCAGAAGCACACCGGTAAAGAAGGTGGGCACGGAATAGCCGACCATGGAAACGAAAGTGCCGACCTGATCGAAGATCGAATATTGTTTGTAGGCGGAGACAACACCAATCGGGATCGCCAGCATAACGCCGAACAGATAGGAAAGACCAACGACCCAGAGCGTTTGCGGCATACGCTGCACGATGAGGTCCACCACCGGCGCGCGCGTTGCCCAGGAAAGGACCCGCAGCCGGTCACCGTCGCCAATTGTAATGCCTGAAATCTGTTCAAATATATTGAGCGGTTCGTTGATGAAAAACTGCTTCAGCCAGAGAAGATAGCGTACCAAAAACGGCTGATTGAGCCCCATGGCCTCGCGCATTTTTTCGCGCACTTCCGGCGGAATCGTCAGCGGCAGGTTGCCCAATGGATCAGATGGCGCAAGATCAAGCAGCGCAAAAATAACAAAGCTGATGACAAGCAAGGTCGGGATTGCAAAGAGCAATCGCCGGATTGTGTATGTGAACATCAAGAGGTTCCCGCAACGCCTCGAATATAACTATGCCACCGGCCCGGGCTTTAAAAAAGAGCCGGGCCGGTGGTGAGCGATGAGGATCTTATTTCTTGCGGGACCAGTCCGCAACATTCCAAAGCTCAGAGTCCCAAGAGTTGATCTTGACACCTTCAACGGCAAGGGAGCTGGCGGAAAGCTGGCCGCGATAGATGATCGGGATCTGTGCGAAGTCGCGGGTCAGCATATCGTTCAGCTTGATGGCGATAGCTGTGCGGTCTTCCAGCTTGGCGGTCTTGCCGAGCTCGTCAACCAGCGCGTCATATTCTGCATTACAATAACGCACGACGTTTTCGCCTTGCCAGCCATTGGCCGGGCTCGGGATTTTGTCGCATTTCCAGCCAGCCAGATATTTCTCCGGATCAGCGCCATCGAAGTTGTTGGCGTATTCCTGAATGTCGGCATAGAACTTCTGGAACGTGTCCGGGGAAGCCGGGTCACCGCCGAAGAAGACGTTGGCGGAGATGTTGCGCAGTTCGGCATCAACACCGATCTGGTGCCACCAATCCTTGATCAACGCCTGTGTGGCCTGACGAACAGAGTTGGTTGAGGTCTGGTAGAGGAAGGAGAGCTTCACGCCATCCTTTTCGCGAATGCCGTCGGAACCCTTGGCCCAGCCAGCATCATCAAGAAGCTTGTTGGCCCCGTCGATGTCCTGAACAAGGCAATCCTCATTGTTTGGAGAGGCATAGATCGCCGGTCCTGGAACAATGTTGCAGGTTGGCTTGCCTGCAACGCCATAGCCAACAGCCACGAGGGTTTCGCGGTCGATTGCCATGGAGAGCGCCTTTTTCACAGCCGGATCGCTGAGTGCCGGGTGCGGGCCTGCTTCCTTCGTTGAACGCTTGTCGCCGAGTGATGCATCAACTCCGTAGGGGTTCAGGTCCAGGCGTTCAACCAGGTTGCCGAAGGAGGTTTCCAGCTTGCCCTTGCCTGCGGCCAGCATGGTTTCCAGAATTTCCGGCTCAACCTGTGTGTTCCAGGCATAGTCAAATTCGCCGGTTTCCAAAACCGAACGCGCCGCTGATGCTGCATCACCGCCACCCTTCAGGGTCGCCGTTGCGAAGGCAGGCTTGTTCGGATCGCGATAGTTTTCGTTGGCTACATAGGAGATCACGTCGCCTGGCTTGAATTCTGCCACCTTGAACGGGCCGGTGCCAATGGGGTTGAAGTTGGCGTCGGTGCATTCAGGTGCTTTTGCGCCCATGCAGTCGGCAAACTGAGCCGCCTGAATGATTGGCGACTGTGCGCCTACAAATGCCGAATAGGGGTAGGGCTTCGGCTTGTCGAAGCTGATTTTCACCGTCTGGTCGTCCAGTGCTTCCACATTGGTGACGCCCTCGTAGTAAGCGCCCTGCGCACAACCACCTTCAGGGTCGGTACAATATTTCCATGTAAAGACAGCATCATTGGCCGTAACCGGCGAACCATCCGACCACTTGAGGCCCTCTTTCAGCTTCCAGGTCATGGATGTGAGGTCTTCTGCCACACCGCCATTTTCAACGGTGGGGATTTCGGCGGCCAGATAAGGCACCAGCTTGCCGGATTCGTCATAGCGCGCCATTGGCTCAATAACCATGGAAGCAGCATAAACTTCCTTCGTGCCACCTGACAGATAAGGGTTCATGGTGGTTGGCGCCTGCCAGAAGATGATCTTGAGATCGCCGTCCGTTCCGCGCTCTGCAAGGGCCGGTGTTGCCACCGTCGCTGCCAGCGCTGCGGATGCAGCTAAAAGTAGTTTCCCTTTATGCATAGATATTCCCCTTTTTGTCGCTGCCTTTGGCAGTCGTGAAGTTGGAGAGGGGATGACGTCAGCGTTCACTTAAAAAGTCAAGAGACTAAATGCATGTTTTTAAAAGGTAATTTTTATTGCGTGTAAAAACCATCGGCCCCAGGAGTGACATCCAGGGCGAGATACGGAATTTTGTCCGTTTGATAAAAATCGCGGCATGTAATCACAGGACCGTTCCCGTTTCAAGCGCAAATTGCGGCTTGCAAATTGGGTTTCGTCCGTAGCAGTATATTCAAAATTCGTTTCCGTGCAGATTTCAAATTGAAAAGGTTATTTCATGGCGATCCTTAATCGTGCCCATGAGTTGCAGGCCGAAGTCGCCGGGTGGCGCCGGTATATTCATGAGAACCCGGGTTTGCTCTACGATGTTGAGCATACGGCTGAGTTTGTGGCGGAAAAGCTGAAGGCATTCGGCTGCGATACGGTTGAAACCGGTATCGGCAAAACGGGTGTTGTTGCCATCATCAAGGGGTCGAGGGGCGACGGCCCGACAATTGGCCTGCGTGCCGACATGGATGCACTTCCAATTATGGAGGACAGCGGTGTGGAATGGACCTCCAAAAAGCCGGGTCTCATGCATGCCTGCGGTCATGATGGACACACATCCATGCTTCTGGGTGCGGCGAAATATCTGGCTGAGACGCGTAAATTCAAAGGGTCGGTGGCTTTGATCTTCCAGCCCGCCGAAGAAGGTGGGGCGGGTGCGCTTGCCATGGTGGATGATGGTTTTCTGGAGAAATACGGGGTGAGCGAGGTGTATGGCATGCACAACATGCCGGGCGTTCCAGTGGGTCAGTTTGCCACTCGAAAAGGCCCTTCGCTGGCCTCTGCGGATGAATTTGAAATTACTATTGAAGGCAAGGGCGGGCATGCGGCCCAGCCGCACGACACGATTGATCCGGTTGTGATTTCCGCGCATGCTATTCTGGCTGTGCAGGCGATTGCTTCGCGTGAGGTCGATCCACTCCGGTCCATCGTGATTACGATTGCGACCATCCATGGTGGCGATGCATTCAACGTTATTCCGCACGCGGTGAAACTTAGCGGAACCGTGCGGACTCTGTTGCCGGAAACGCGCGATTTTGCAGAGCGTCGTATCGGCGAGATTGTCTCCGGCATAGCCGCAACATTCGGGGCGAAGGCCGAGGTCAAGTATGAGCGCGGCTATCCGGTGACCGTCAACCACCCCAAGGAAACGGATTTTGCGGTGGAAGTGTTGGAGGGCGTTGTTGGCGAGAAGAATGTCATGCAGGGTATTCCACCCACAATGGGCGCGGAAGATTTCTCCTTTATGCTGGAACGGCGCCCTGGTACTTTCATCATGATTGGCAATGGCGACACTGCCGGGCTGCACCACCCCGCATACGACTTTAACGACGAGGCCATCCCCTATGGCATAAGCTATTGGGTGGCGTTGACGGAATCGGCGCTGGCTGCCTAAAGTTTTTCAGGGAGAATCGAATGATTGCGAACAATGGTGCCGCCGTGCCCGTTCTCAAGGTTGAAAACCTCACGACCTCCTTTGGTAGTGGGCAGAATTGGAATGCGGTCGTTCGCGACATGAGCTTTGAGGTTGGCGCTGGTGAGACGGTGGCCATTGTGGGCGAATCCGGCTCCGGCAAAAGTGTCACCTCGCTGTCCATCATGCGACTTCTGCCGAAGCTTTCGAGCCGAATTGAAGGCAAGGTCTGGCTTGATGGCCGTGATCTTCTGAGCCTCGACGAAGAGTCGATGCGCAAGGTACGCGGCAATGACATCTCCATGATCTTTCAGGAGCCGATGACCAGCCTCAACCCGATCTTTCCAATCGGCAAGCAGATTGCGGAAGCCATTCTGTGTCACCGGGATGTATCAAAAGCGGAAGCAAAACGGGAGGTTTTGCAGCTTCTCGACAAGGTGCGTATTCCCCACGCCGCAAACCGCTATGATGAATATCCGCACCAGTTTTCCGGTGGAATGCGCCAGCGTGTGATGATTGCCATGGCACTGGCCTCCAAGCCGAAATTGCTGATTGCCGATGAGCCGACCACGGCACTGGATGTGACCATTCAGGGCCAGATCCTCGACCTGATCAAGGAATTGCAGGATGAGGAGGGCATGTCGGTGCTCTTCATCACCCATGATATGGGCGTCGTGGCGGAAATCTCCGACCGCACGATTGTGATGTTCCGTGGCGACACGGTTGAAACAGGCACCACTGCCAACATCTTCCACAATGGTCAGCATCCCTACACGCGTGCACTGCTTTCTGCTGTGCCAAAACTTGGTTCCATGACCGGTAAAAGCAAGCCGATGCGGTTTCCCGAAATTGACATCAAGACCGGCGAGACTGTGACGGAAGAGAGCGAGGGGATGGCGCCCAAAGAGGAAGTCCAGCCTCTTCTGGAGGTCAAAAACCTGGTCACCCGCTTTGATATCCGTTCCGGCCTTTTCGGGCGAAAAAGCGGGGCAGTTCATGCAGTGGAAAATGTGTCGTTTGATCTGAAACCCGGCGAAACGCTATCGTTGGTGGGCGAGTCCGGTTGTGGCAAGTCCACGACGGGCCGCTCGATCACCCGGCTCGTGGAACCTACCGATGGCAACATTGTTGTAAACGGCTATGAGGCCTTGAAACTGGGCACCAGCGATTTGCGCGACATGCGCCGTACGATCCAGATGATCTTTCAGGACCCGTTTGCCAGCCTCGACCCGCGCATGACAGTGGGCAGCGCCATTATGGAGCCCTATCTGGAGCATGATCTTGGCACCAAACGGCAAGCTCGCGAAAGGGCGGCTGACCTGCTGGAGCGCGTAGGCCTGAAGGCTGATATGATGAAGCGCTATCCGCACGAATTTTCCGGTGGGCAGCGCCAGCGTATTGCCATTGCGCGCTCGCTGATCCTTGATCCCAAAGTGATCATTGCCGATGAGGCGGTCTCGGCACTTGATGTTTCCATCAAGGCGCAGGTTTGCAATCTGCTGATCGACCTGCAGCAGAGTCTGAACCTCGCCTACCTCTTCATCAGCCACGATATGGCTGTGGTGGAGCGTGTTTCGCACCGCGTGGCGGTGATGTATTTGGGCGAGATCGTGGAAATCGGTCCGCGACGCGAAGTATTCGAAAATCCGCAGCATCCCTACACGCGCAAGCTGATGGCGGCCGTGCCAATACCAGATCCCGCACGCCGCGAGACGCGCAGGGGGCTTGCGATCGATGAGATCAAAAGTCCCATTCGCCCCGTTGGCTTTGAACCGCCGACGCGTGAGTATCGCCAGATCTCACCAGGGCATCTTGTGCAAGCTTGACAAGTGCTAATTCCGCGATTGATGGTTGTCGGTGCCCCGCCAACAGGTAATAAGGCAGCGACCGGGAAATGCAGCAACAGACATACAGTCCATGGCGCCCATTGCGCGATGCACGCTTGCTGCTGATTTGCGGTATTCTTTTGGCGGCAACTGTCATTAACGGCTATCTGAACTATGTGAGTGTGCGCGACAGCGCTCAGAAAACGGCAGTTCAACAGCTGGCCGGGGAAGCGCGCCTGACAGGACAGAATGTCAAAAACGTGCTTCTGCAAATGCAGCGCGATGCGGCCATTGCATCGCAAACCCCACCTATCCAGGGCATAGTTCGCAGCCGCAAAGGCGGAGGTGTGGACCCAGTCGACAAGTCCTCCTATGCGCTTTGGCGTGATCGGTTGGGCACGATCCTGATTTCCATCATGCGGCTTCGCCCCGAATATACGCAGATGCGCTATATTGGACTTGCTGACAACGGGCGAGAGATCGTGCGCGTAGACCGCGTCGGGGCCACACTTCAACGTGTGGAGCCGCCCAGGCTGCGGGAAAAGGGAGAAGAGCCATATATGAAACGGGCGGTCGGCCTGGCTCCGGGCGAAAGCTTCTTTTCAGCCGTCACCTTCGATCGGAAACGTGGTCAGACTAAGGGTGATGGCCTGCCTGTAATTCGCGCTGTCATGCCGGTTTTTGACAACCAAACGGGCATCTTGTTTGGCGTTGTTGTGGTGAACGCAGACTATGAGAAATTGCTGCAAAAAACCTTTAGCGAGTTTCAACCGCCCCATAAGACATTCCTCATAAGCGGGCTGGGCGACTATCTGGTTTACAGACCAAGTCGCGGCACCCCCGACGGGTTGGAGTTTCATGAAAACTATAGCAGCAAGGTGTCTTTGGCGGTCCAGCGCTTTTTGGAAAACCGCGAAAAGGAAGCGGTCATAACCGAGGGTGAGACGGTCGAATACTTCGTGCGTTTGGACATACTGGGCGATGGAAAAACACAGCTTGGTGTGGCGGTGGAGGTTCCCAAGGCTCAGCTGTTTGATCTGGCTGCAGCGGTGGGGCTGCAGGCCATCGGGTTGACCCTTGTAATGCTGATTGCCGTCGTGGCCTTCGCCTGGCTTCTTATTCGCCACTATACCGCACCGCTAACCGACATGACCAATACGATTCTCGATGCATCCGGTACGGTTGATCTGCCCGTTTGGCGTGACGATGAGCTTGGTGCATTGGCACGCGCGTTTGTTTCGCTGACGGATGAACTGGAAAGCGCTGAGGAGAAGGCGCGGTCTGTGCTGGAAACGATCAATGACGGTATTATCACGATCAGCGCAACCGGGCAGATAATCACAGTAAACCCGGCCTGCCAGGACATTTTTGGCTATGCGGCTGAGGAATGCATGGGTCGGAACGTGAAGATGCTCATGCCACAGCGCTACAGCGATAATCACGACCAATATTTGTCCAACTACAAACAGACAGGGGTAAAGAAGATTATTGGTTTCGGGCGCGAAGTTGAAGGCATGCGCAAGGATGGTTCCACTTTTGCGCTCGATCTTTCGGTGAGTGAGATGACCATTGAGGGCGAGAGGATGTTCACCGGCATTGTGCGCGACATTTCCGCTCGAAAGGAGGCCGAGGCCGAGCTGGCTGAGCAGCGCGAGTTTCTTGGTATGGTGATGGACACCAACCCCAATCTGGTCTTCGTTCTCGACCAGGCTTTGAACGTTGTTCAGGCCAACAAGACATTCATTGAAACATGGCCGAATTCGCAGCGTGAGCAGGTTGTTGAAGGGGCACTGTCGGCATTCTTCAGCCAGAGTGATATGGACAAATTCGAAGACGTGCATGCGCGGGCCTGGGAACACGGATATTCGGAAGGAACGGAACTGATCCTGTTTCCCGACGGGCTGGCCCGCAGCTTGACCCTTCAATGCGTGCGGTTTGAAAACAAATCGGGTGCGACTTTTGTTCTTTGCGTTGGTCGCGACCAGAGCGATCTGGAGAAGCTGACTGACCTTTTGCGGGAATCAAACAGGGAGCTTGACGAGTTTGCCTATGTTGCCTCGCATGATTTGAAAACACCTCTGCGGGTTATAGACAACGCCTCGTCCTGGCTGGAGGAAGACCTTGCTGGAACACTTGATGCAGACAGCCGGGAAAATCTCGATCTGGTCAGAAGCCGTGTCAAACGCATGGAACGGCTGCTCGACGATCTGCTCGAATACTCGCGTATTGGCCGGAAGCTCTCCAAGCGGGACGAGGAGTTTGTTGCCGGCAATGTGCTGCTGGACGATGTTCTGCAACTTTTGACAAGGCATCCCGAAACAACAGTCACCGTGGACCCGGCTTTCAGCATGGTCAAATTGCCCAGAATGCCTTTGCAGCAGATATTCCTCAATCTTATTGGCAACGCGATCAAACATGGTGAAGCCGATCACATCCAGGTGGATATTGGCTTGGAAGGTGTTGGCGATTTCTATTGTTTTAACGTCAGGGATAATGGTCCTGGCATCGCGCCCGAGTATCACGGCAAGATTTTTCAGATGTTCCAGACCTTGAAGCCGCGCGATGTGGTGGAAGGTAGCGGTATGGGGCTTGCCATTGTTCGCAAACATGTTGAACAACGTGGTGGGCGCGTTTGGGTTGAATCCAGCGAAGGTGGGGGCGCTACATTCAGTTTTACCTGGAAAAAACATGGCGACGAACCAGCATCCAATCCAAACGGGAGGTAACAATGGATGAAGAATTGGCCGACGATGTTGTCTGCAGTGGTTTGAGCATTCTTTTGGTAGAAGACGACGAAGGCGATGCCAAAGCTGCTTTACGCGGTTTTCGCAAAGCCAGGATTGCAAACCCTGTTCACCGTGCTGTGGATGGTGTTGACGCATTGAACGTGTTGCGCGGCAAGGGTGGGCGAAATCAAATACCATCGCCCCATATTATTGTTACCGATATCCAGATGCCTCGCATGGATGGTATTGGTCTGATTGAGGAAATTCGACGGGACCCGTATCTGAAACGTTCGGTTGTCTTTGTTCTGACCACATCCAAGAGCGATGAAGACAAGTTTAGAGCTTACGACCTCAATGTAGCCGGCTATATAGTGAAGGAGGCTGCCGGACGCGATTTCCTGAAGCTGGTGGAAATGCTGGGTGCCTACTGGCGGGTTGTTGAACTGCCGGACACCAATTGAAGGCGGGCAAGGATGAACGCTAGGGGAACGCTCAATATTCTCATTATTGATGATGATATGGGAGACCGGAAAAGCATCAGCCGTTCTCTGAAACGGTCCAGCTTGCATTGCGAAATTTTCGAGGCGGAGGGCATTCCAACTGCGCTCTCTGTGCTTGCCCAAACTGCGGTCGATTGCATTTTTATCGACTATAATATGCCGCTTTTCAACGGGCTTGAGGGTATCGCGCATTTGAAAGAGAGTGCGCCGCACGTGCCCATCGTGATGGTGACAGGACAGGGCGATGAACTGCTGGCAACGCGGGCAATCAAGCGTGGGGCTGCCGATTATCTTCCCAAGCGGCTGGTTTCTTCCAACACTGTAGAAACGGCTGTGAACCACGTGTTGGAAGTTGCAGCCCTTGAGCGCAAATTGCATGAACAGCAAGTAGCACTTGCCACTTTCTCCCGCATGCTGGCCCATGATCTCAAGGCGCCCGTTCGTCACATTCGTATTGTGGGTGAAACAATGGCGCAGGCGATTGAGGCTGCAGACGTGGCGCGGGCAGGCGAGCTTTCCCCTGTCTTGCAGAAGATGGTGGACCGGATCTGCGTGCTTTTGAATACACTGGAGGAATACAACAAGTCATTGACGCCGAATGTTGCCTTTGACGCGATTGAACTGAAGTCTGTTGTCGATGGCGCCATCGAAAATCTCAAGCTTGAGGTTGCGGCCGCCGGGGCCGCAATTACATGCGATGAATTACCCGTTGTTGTTGGAAACGAGGCCCTGCTTATACAGCTGTTCCAGAATCTTATCGGTAATGCCGTCAAATTCAGTCGCCAGGGCATGCCAAATATCCACATAGGTACCATTGAAGGCGAAGGAGCACATGAGATAGTTGTGCGCGATAACGGAATTGGCATCGAGCAAAAGTTTCTCGACGTTGTGTTCGAGCCGTTCAGGCGGCTAAACCCGGTCGGGGAATTTGATGGCAGCGGGCTCGGGCTTGCAACCTGCCACAAGATTGTCGAGCGCCATGGCGGTCAGATCTGGTGTGAGTCTGTACCCGGTGAGGGCTCAACCTTTCGCTTTACGCTAAGCCGTCCGGTGGATTGACTATGAGCTTTAGAAAGTTATTGCAGTTGGGGATTTTACCGCCTTGGAGACCAATATGACGGCCTGCATCTTGTTTGATATGGACGGCACGCTGGTTGATAGTGAAGGTTTGTGCAATCAGGCGTTTCTGGATGTCATCCCGCAACTGGACTGGCCTATGGAAAAGCTGATTGAGACCTTTGCGGGCAGAAAGCTGACCTGGATCTTCGAACGTATAGAAGCCGTCTACGGGTGCAAGCTGCCCGCTGACATCGAGGTGACCTATCGGCGTCGCGCTGCTGAGCTTTTCGAAACAGAGTTGAGGGCGTTTCCAGGTGTTGAGAATGCGCTCGCACGGTTGGATATGCCATTTTGCATCGCTACCAACGCGCCCAGGCACAAGGTGGATCACATTCTGGCAACAACAGGATTGGCTCGTTTCTTCCAGGGGCGGATTTTCAGCGCCTACGATATTGGACGCTGGAAGCCGGAACCTGATATTTTTCTGTATGCCGCTGCGGCAATGAATTTTGCGCCTCAAGACTGCTTGGTTGTTGAAGACAGCGAAACAGGCATTCAGGCTGGCCTTGCGGCTAACATGCGGGTGTTACAGTTTTGCGCGCCGGGCAGGGCGCCAAGGCACAGTGCTTTCTTCAGTGATTATAGCGATTTTGAGCAGGCGATTGCGTGGGACAATGCGGCACTTGTTGAAATAGCATTCCCCTAAGAAATGGTGCCAGAACCTTTCGCACTATTGTCAACTCAGGGTCAATGAGTGCTCCAACAGGGACTGTGGAGCATGTGGCAATGATCTTCTCTTGAGCGCTCGCGAAGGCATCAGGTGAGGATTTGTCCTTGATATAAGTTGCGGCTTCTTTCAACCCTTGCGGAAAAGAACAGGCTTCCAAGGGGCCTGTTTTCGCAGTCCTATCCCGTTTTTTGAAGTTCGGTATCTTTGTACTCGGAGGGTGCGTTTTTTGTCCCAGGCAGGTCGAGTTTGCGCACGCAATTTCTGCCGCTTTCCTTCGCTTCGTAAAGAGCCCTGTCGGCAATAGCAAAGAGTTCTCTGATCCCAGCTTCATGATCGGCTTTAATTTGCGCCAGGCCGACGCTGATAGTAACAGGCTTTCTTGTGTTGCATGCCGGGTGGGGCACAGTGAGGTCTTCAACTGAGCGCCGCAGCGTTTCAGCAAGTTCTTTGCCCTCCGCAGCACTGTCGGTTACCGCAACAACAACGAACTCCTCGCCGCCATAGCGCGC
>JBNKQT010000126.1:0-13849 GCA_050297115.1 Ensifer sp.
AAGCTCGACAACACGGACACGCTGCCCGGTTTTGAACCCTATCTTCGCGGCCCACGCGCCACCATGTATGCCGGGCGTCCCTGGACAATCCGCCAATATGCGGGCTTCTCCACGGCAGAAGAATCCAACAATTTCTACCGCAAGGCGTTGGCTGCCGGTCAGCAGGGCGTTTCCGTCGCCTTCGACCTCGCCACCCATCGCGGTTACGATTCTGACCACCCCCGCGTTCTCGGCGATGTCGGCAAGGCGGGCGTGGCCATCGACAGCGTGGAGGACATGAAAATCCTCTTTTCCGGCATTCCGCTTGAAAAGATTTCCGTGTCCATGACCATGAACGGCGCGGTCATCCCCGTTCTCGCCTCCTTCATCGTCGCGGGCGAGGAGCAGGGTGTGTCACGCGCGGCCCTTTCCGGCACCATTCAGAATGACATTCTGAAGGAGTTCATGGTGCGCAACACCTATATTTATCCGCCCGAGCCCTCCATGCGCATCGTGGCTGACATTATCGAATATACGGCAACCGAAATGCCGAAATTCAATTCCATTTCCATTTCCGGCTATCACATGCAGGAGGCCGGTGCGACGCTGGTGCAAGAGCTTGCCTTCACGCTCGCCGATGGCCGCGAATATGTGCGCGCGGCCCTTGCCAAGGGTCTCGATGTCGATGCCTTCGCGGGCCGCCTCTCCTTCTTCTTTGCCATCGGCATGAATTTCTTCATGGAGGCTTCCAAGCTCCGCGCCGCCCGCCTCTTGTGGTCGCGCATCATGAAGGAGTTCGACCCCAAAAAGCCGGGTTCGCTGATGCTGCGCACCCACTGTCAAACCTCCGGCGTCTCTCTGCAGGAGCAAGACCCCTACAACAATATCGTGCGCACCGCTTACGAGGCGATGGCCGCAGCGCTCGGCGGCACCCAGTCGCTGCACACCAATTCCTTTGACGAAGCGATTGCGCTGCCGACTGAATTTTCCGCCCGCATCGCGCGCAACACGCAGCTCATTTTGCAGCACGAAACCGGCGTCACCAATGTCGTCGATCCGCTCGCCGGTTCCTATTATGTCGAAAGCCTCACCAATGAGCTTGCCGACAAAGCCTGGGCGCTGATTGAGGAAATCGAGGCCATGGGCGGCATGACCAAGGCGGTCAACGATGGCCTGCCAAAACGCCTGATCGAAGAAGCCGCCACGCGCAAACAGGCAGCCATTGACCGGGGCGACGAGGTCATCGTCGGCGTCAACAAATATCGCCTCGAAGAAGAAAACGAGATCGATATCCTCAACATCGACAACGCCGCCGTGCGCACCGCGCAGATCAAGCGCATTGAGGAAACGCGCCGCACCCGCAACCCGAAGACGGTCGAAGCCGCCCTTGCCAAACTCACCGAAGTCGCAAAATCCGGCAATGGCAACATTCTGGAAGCCGCCGTTGAAGCGGCACGCGCACGCGCCACAGTCGGCGAAATTTCTGATGCCATGCGCGTAGCCTTCGGCGACCACGCTGCCGTCCCCGAAGTCGTTGGCAACGTCTACGGCCCCGCCTATAAAGATGACCCCGAAATGGCCCAGCTTGTCAGCCGCATTGCCGACTACGCCAAAGCCAGCGGCAAACCCAAAATCATGGTCGCCAAGCTCGGCCAGGACGGCCACGACCGCGGCGCAAAGGTCATCTCGTCCGCCTTCGGCGACATCGGCTTCGACGTGCTTGCCGGCCCCCTCTTCCAAACCCCGGAAGAAGCCGCCGAACTGGCCGTCCAATCCAAAGTCCAGGTCGTCGGCATGTCATCACTTGCCGCCGGCCACAAGACGCTGGCTCCACAATTGATCGAAGCGCTCAAAGCCAATGGCGGCGGCGAGATCATCGTGGTCGTAGGCGGCGTTATCCCGCGGCAGGATTATCAGTTTTTGTATGATGCTGGCGTGGCCGCCGTGTTTGGGCCGGGCACAAATGTGCTGGATGCGGCGCAGAAGGTGATGGATTTGGTTGAGGGGCGGCTTAGGAATGATTGAGTGTGTTTCAGATCGGGACCTGCTAAGGTCCATATATGAGGCCTTCAGCAGGTACAGACGCCGATGGCACACTCCCATCTAAGCATACCCTTTGAAGAAGCGTCTGCACTCAAGAAGTGGGTGACATGCAACGCCGATTTTGCTGATAGAATTAGCATACTGCTTGCGCTGCAATTACAAATTTTGCGGTCCAAATCAGGCGACGATTCCTCAGTGCTTTTTGAAATTCGCCATTTGGAGCGAGGCGTCAAGACAACGACGAAAGCCGCCTCGCAGTTCAAGCACCCTCCTCTCTTTCCTCTTTGGCACAAGCACTTTTCCACCGGCAACAATTTTTGGAGAAACGTTGGCGAACGCTGGAATACAGCACGAGGAAATGGGAACAAAGACCTGCAAAAAATGACCAAGGAGGTTTCGGCCGAACACGGTGATAATGTAAACAAGTGGGCCGGTTCGATAGCCTACAAATTTATCTTCGAAGGTCTCATAGAGCGCACTCAATCGGGGCGTATAACGGGCGATTGGATAATTTTCGCCGAGCATGAAGGACTTCGCTATTATCTCAGCTTGGCAAGACACGAAGATGGTAGTTCGGAGGAGGTCGCTAGCTTGCTGCGGCAAAAAATTGAAACCAGTTGCTCCATAGATTTTCCTTTTTTATTCCAACCTAAATAATCCCTAGTGGTTTTCCCAAGCGCAGATGACGCCACGCTAACCCGAACCTCATCCCGGGATGTTCGAAGTACTAGCAATTGCGGAAACCACTCTCCTCCGTCATCCCGGACTTGATCCGGGATCCAGTAGGCGCGTGTCCACGCGCCTAGAGGACTCCCATCAAAGAAACACCTCTCTCGCGCCCAAGGACTTGGGCGCAATGGATGCCAGATCAAGTCTGGCATGACGGTGGGTGGGGTGGCTCTCCCCGCTGGAACCGATAGTCTCAGGAAGAGGCAGCGGCTTTTGTATTCAGATGGTGGCGGACTTTTGCAACTATCCTCGAAAATTTCGCTTGCCTGCCTGCACTCTCCACGCGACCATCACACGCATGAAGGGCTATGTTTACATCCTCGCGTCAAAGCGCAACGGGACACTTTATACCGGTGTGACCAGCGACCTGCCGCGTCGATTGTTTGAACATCAAAACAACCTGTCGCCCGGCTTCACCAGCAAGTATAATGTCAAAACGCTTGTCTGGTTTGAGGAACATGACCTGGTCACAGCAGCCATTGCCCGTGAGAAGACGATCAAAAGCTGGCCGCGCAAATGGAAGCTGGAATTGGTTGAAGCGATGAACCCCAATTGGGATGATATAGCCCACTATCTCCATGGACTATGATGCCGGATTGGCGGCACCAATTCTCCTCCGTCACCCCAGACTTGATCTGGGGTCCAGCCACCGCGCGTCGGCGCGGTGAATGACTCTCCTGGTAATAAAGAAGAGCCTCCCACACGCAAAGACTTGGCGCTACTCAAATGCCAGATCAATCCTCGGGTCACGCCCGAGGAGGCATGACGGGCAGAGGGGACCTACTCCAAACCGAAAAACGGGGATAAAACCCTCCAAAAATAGTCGACACCATCCCGCTCGAATGAAATCAGGCCATTGATTATACTGGCAAATTCAGGTCATTCCGGCTAAAACTAAATCTAGTCTCCTCCACTTATTTCCCCGCTCCCCAACCCCCATCCATAATAGCCAGGTTCCGCACGGATACACCGTCAGGCGTGGCGGCGAGCGGGGCCGGTTCTGATTTTGGAGAAACGACGTAAGTCTCCATCATCAGGCCCGCAAGACATGCATCCCCCTTGGGAAGGGCCCAAAAGGCCATACCAAACGACCCTCGGCGTGACGGTATGCTCACACAACCATCCCAAAAGGATGGGCAGCGATGCGGACTTTGCGGGAATAACGACCGAAAGCGGGGCGCTTTGGGCGCCATACAAACAAAACAGTTGAGGCACTCAAAACGCCCCGGCCGATCTCTGATGAGATCGCAACAGAGAAGACGGTTTTGATCCCGGAAGCGAGACGCTTGCCGGGCCAAAGGTGCCGCACTCAGAAAACAGTTTGCTTTCAGCGGGAAAGGAAGACGTCGAGTTTCAGCCCAGCGCATCCAGATTGCGGGCAATCAGCAGGCGCTGCACCTCACTCGTGCCCTCGTAAATCTGGGTGATGCGGGCGTCGCGGTAGAAGCGCTCCACGGGGAAGTCCTTCAGGTAGCCGTAGCCGCCGTGAATCTGGATCGCTTCCGAGCAGACTTTTTCCGCCACTTCCGAGGCAAAGAGTTTCGCCATGGAGGCTTCGGTGAGACAAGGCTGGCCCGCCTCCTTCAGTGTGGCGGCATTCATCACCATCAGGTGGGCGGCCTGAATTTGTGTGGCCATATCGGCCAGTTTGAAGGCGATGGCCTGCTGGTTGAGGATCGGCCCGCCAAAGGCTTCCCGCTCATTGGCATAGGTCCGGGCCGTCTTGAACGCGGCGCGTGCCATGCCGACAGACTGTGCGCCAATGCCAATGCGGCCGCCTTCCAGGTTGGAAAGCGCGATCTTGTAGCCCTGCCCTTCCTCGCCCAGCAGGTTTTCGGCAGGGATGCGCATATCCGTGAAGGCGAGTTGGCAGGTGTCTGAGGCATGAAGGCCAAGCTTTTCTTCCACCCGCACGACCTCGTATCCGGGCGTATCTGTGGGAACAATAAAGGCGGAAATACCGCGTTTGCCTGCCTCCTTGTCGGTCACGGCAAAGAGGACGATGACGCTGCCATTCTTGCCAGAGGTGATGAACTGCTTGGCACCGTTGATCACATAGTGGTCGCCATCGCGCCGCGCCGTGGTTTTCAGGTTCGAGGCATCAGAACCGGCCTGCGGCTCGGTCAGCGCAAAACCGCCAATCCACTCGCCGCTTGCCATTTTTGGCAGATATTTCTGTTTCTGCTCTTCCGTGCCGTAACGCAGGATCGGCACACAACCGACCGAGGAGTGAACACTGACAATGGTGGAACAAGCTGCGTCAGCCTCGGCAATCTCCTCAAGCGCCAATGCATAGGCCACCGCGCCCGTGTCCGAACCACCATATTCCTCCGGCACCAGCATGCCCATCAGGCCAAGAGCGCCCATTTCAAGAAGCTCTTCTCGGGGAAACCGTTTCTCGCGGTCGCGCTCTTCTGCAGTCGGGGCCAGCCTTTCAGCCGCAAACTGGCGCACCATTTCCCGGATTGCTTCCTGGGTTTCGTCAAACGTCATGCATTCCTCCCGCACAAACGGCATTCGCAACAAAAAGCTGTTGGAAAACAACTCTTTCCCCGGCACCATCCCCTGCCGGAATTCCGCTTTCACAAAGCGGTTGCACGAACGTTATTGGGTGCAGCAAAGCAAGTCAATCAACGACAACAAAGCTCCCACATAGTAGGAAGCTTATGCGTTTTTCACGGTATGCATTCGCGGATATTCCGCATGCGGTTCCGCTTAGCTTTCCATGGAATAGCCCGCCCCGCGCACGGTTCGGATCACGTCTTTCATGTTGGACACATTGAGCGCCTTGCGCAAACGCCCGACATGAACATCCACCGTGCGCTCATCGACATAAATATCATGACCCCACACGCCATCGAGAAGCTGAGTTCGCGAAAACACACGTCCTGGCGCGGACATGAAAAACTCCAGAAGGCGGAATTCTGTTGGGCCAAGACGGATTTCGCGAGCTTTGCGGTGAACGCGGTGGCTATCACGATCAAGCTCGATATCACCACACTTCAGGAGGCTGGAAAGCACTTCCGGCTTTGCCCGGCGCAGCATGGCGCGCACGCGGGCCATGAGTTCAGGCGTGGAGAAGGGCTTGACGACATAGTCGTCAGCGCCGGTGGAAAGACCACGTATCTTTTCGCTTTCTTCGCCGCGGGCGGTCAGCATGATGATCGGCATGCGCTCGGTGGCGCTGCGCTGGCGCAGACGACGGCACAGCTCAATGCCGGAAACACCGGGAAGCATCCAATCGAGGATCAGAAGATCGGGAACCTGCTCTTGAAGACGGATATCCGCGTCGTCGCCGCGCAGGATCGTCTCAACGTCATAGCCCTCGGCTTCGAGGTTGTATTTGAGCAAAACGCTCAGGGCTTCTTCATCTTCAACAACTGCAATTCTTGGCTGCATGTCCGTCGAACCTCAATCGGAGAGGTCAAGGCATTTCCATTTCTGTCACGGGGATGCCTTGGCCGAGTAGTATCAAGCAAATCCAGACCGACAGGCCGGATTTACAGACAATCAGGAGTCAGGCGTCAAAGCCACAGAGACGCTTTCATCGTCTTTGGGGCGCTCCCCTTCCGGCTGATGGCCTGTGGTGATGTAGTAGATGGATTCTGCGATATTAGTCGCATGGTCGCCAATGCGCTCCAGGTTCTTCGCGCAGAAGAGCAGATGCGTGCAAGGCGTGATATTGCGCGGGTCTTCCATCATATAGGTCAGCAATTCGCGGAAGAGCGAGGTGTACATCGCGTCGATTTCCTCATCGCGGTCGCGAATGGCCTCTGCCTTCTCAGCCGAACGCGTTGCATACACATCAAGCACTTCCTTCAGCTGCATCAAAGCCAGATCGGAAAGATGTTCAAGACCTCTCGCAAGGGCCCGCGGCACGCCAGCCTGTTCAACGGCGATAACGCGCTTGGCTGTGTTTTTACCAAGGTCACCAACACGCTCAAGATCACTTGCAATGCGAATTGCCCCCATGATTTCACGAAGGTCGGAGGCGACCGGCTGGCGCTTGGCGATCGTGAGAACCGCTTTGTCCGTGATTTCGCGCTCAGCCTCATCCAGGATGATATCTTCGGAAATGACCTTCTGCGCCAACGGCGCATCACCGGTCACAAGTGCGCGAACGGCGTCAGAAGCCATCTGCTCGGCCTTACCGCCCATTTCAGAAATACGACGTGTCAGATATTTCAGTTCTTCATCATAGGCGGTTGTAATGTGTGAATGGTTCATAACGTTTTTGCCTCGTCAAAATCACGGTGTTCGGTGGCGGTGCCCGGCTCAGCCGAAGCGGCCCATGATGTAATCCTGTGTGCGCTGATCGTCAGGATTGGTGAACATCTTGTCGGTGTCGTCTTCCTCAACCAGTTCGCCCAAATGGAACATGGCGGTGCGCTGAGATACGCGGGCGGCCTGCTGCATGGAGTGTGTCACGATGACGATCGTGTAGTTCTCACGCAGTTCGTGGATCAGTTCTTCCACCTTGGCTGTGGCAATCGGGTCAAGTGCCGAGCACGGCTCATCCATCAGGATGACTTCGGGGCTGACCGCTACTGCACGAGCAATGCAAAGGCGCTGCTGCTGGCCACCGGAAAGGCCAGTGCCTGGACCATCGAGACGATCCTTCACTTCGTTCCAGAGACCCGCCTTCTGCAAGGAGGTCGCAACAATCTCTTCCAGATCAGACTTCTTGCTGGCGAGACCATGAATGCGCGGGCCATAGGCCACATTGTCGAAAATCGATTTGGGGAACGGGTTCGGCTTCTGGAACACCATGCCCACCTTGGCGCGCAGCTGCACCGGGTCCACCTTCGGGTCGTAAATATTTTCACCATCAATCGAGATGTCGCCCTGAACGCGGCAGATATCGATTGTGTCGTTCATGCGGTTGATGCAGCGCAGGAAGGTCGACTTGCCGCAGCCAGATGGACCGATGAAGGCGGTCACAGATTGCGGGCGGACCTCGATATTCACGTCCTTGATGGCATGTTTCTCGCCATAATAAACCTGAACATTCTTGGCGGAAATTTTCGATTCAGTCATGGCATCAGCCTTCATCGTCGTTTTTGCGTTTTTCAACAGCGCTTCATTCATTGTTGCGTCGTTCATGGTTGCACCTCAATTCTACCAGCGACGCTCGAAGCGACGGCGAAGGATAACGGCAATCAAATTCATCACCACCAGGAAGGCCAACAGCACGATGATAGCACCGGAGGCGCGCTCCACAAATGCCGGATCGCCGCGCTGGGTCCAGTTGTAAACCTGAACCGGCAGGGCCGATGCCGGGTCGAACAAGCCTTCCGGCGGGCCAGCGGGATATTCGCGAACAAAGGCCACCATGCCGATGAGAAGCAGCGGCGCGGTTTCGCCCAGCGCCTGCGCCAAACCAATGATGGTGCCGGTGAGAATGCCGGGCATGGCAAGCGGCAACACATGGTGGAAAATGGACTGCATTTTGGATGCACCAACACCCAGCGCGGCATCGCGGATGGACGGCGGAACCGCCTTCAGAGCAGCGCGTGTTGCAATGATAATTGTCGGCAGTGTCATCAGGGTCAGAACCAGGCCACCAACGATTGGGGCAGACTGCGGCAGGCCCGCAAAATTGATGAACACGGCAAGACCGAGAATACCGAACACGATGGATGGAACAGCAGCCAGATTGGAGATATTCACTTCAATCAGGTCAGTCAGCTTGTTCTGCGGTGCAAACTCTTCCAGATAGATGGATGCGGCAACACCAATGGGCAGCGACAGTGCCAGCACGATGAGCATCATGTAGGCGGAACCCAGAACCGCAACACCAAGACCAGCAGCTTCAGGACGTGTGTCGGATGCATCGGGTGCGGTAAAAAATTCCCAGTTGAAGCCCGTTGTCAAAACTCCGGCTTCCTTGAGCTTGTCGGCGAGCATCAGCTGCTCGGGCGAAACATTGCTGTCCAGCTCAGCACTCTCCATCGTCACGCGGCCTTTATAGTATCCATCGATACGGCCGGATGCCAGGAGGTTGAACGTGACCGTTTCACCGATCACGGAGATATCCGAATTCACATAGTTACGCAGGGTAGCCGGCGCTTCCTTGGAAAGAAGTTCCGCGGCCTTTTTGGCATTCAAGCCGTCAACCGCGATGCCAGCTTCTTCCATCTTGGCCTGCAGGGCCTTTGAAAGCAGAGGCGCGTAGCCGAAGGTCGTGACCTTGGCGATCTTTTCCGGGTCGCGGGTGCCAGCTTTGTCCAACTTGGCTTCGTCCAGATGCACATCGAGCGAGATGTAGGTCTGACGGAAGGAGGAAAGACCGCTGGTGAGGATAGAGGCCAGCAGGCCGACCAGTGCCAGCACGCCGAGCAGTACGGCGATCTGACCGATGAGACGGAAACGGGCTTCCGAAGCGTTGCGCTTTTTCGTGCGCTCGTCGACCACGAGGAGCGAACCGCCGAGCTGGCGCACGCTGTTTTGAGAGAGCGTTGCGGATGTGTCGGTCATTAGTCGTACTGCTCCCGATATTTACGAACGATCACCAGGGCGATGACATTGAGGCCCAGCGTGAAGACGAAAAGGGTGAGGCCGAGCGCGAAAGCGACAAGCGTTTCAGGGCTGGCAAATTCGGTATCGCCGGTCAGCTGGCTCACGATCTTCACCGTAACCGTGGTCATGGCTTCCAGCGGATTGAGGCTCAGTTTGGCGGCAGCACCGGCACCCATCACCACGATCATGGTTTCGCCGATGGCGCGGGAGGCTGCCAGAAGAATGGCGCCAACAACACCCGGCAGGGCCGCAGGCATGATCACCTGCTTGATGGTTTCAGACTGGGTGGCACCCAGGCCATAGGAGCCATCACGCAGAGACTGCGGAACCGCATTGATAATATCGTCTGACAGCGAGCTGACAAACGGGATGAGCATGATGCCCATGACCAGACCAGCGGTCAGAACAGAAGAGGACGAATTGCCGAGGCCCAGCGGCTGGGCAAGCCAGTCGCGCAAGAACGGCCCAACGGTGATGAGTGCGAAGAGACCGTAAACAATCGTTGGGATACCTGCCAGAATTTCGATAGCGGGTTTGGCGAGGCTGCGAACCGCTGTGCCTGCATATTCAGCGAGATAAATAGCGATCATGAGGCCAATGGGAACTGCGATCAAAAGCGCTATGAAGGAAACATAGAGCGTGCCCCAAAGAAGCGGCCATATACCAAGATCGGAGCCGCCGCGGAACTGCGGGTTCCAGACTGTGGAAAAGAAGAAATCTTTTGCAGCATAAAGTTGGAAAAAATGGATCGATTCAAACAGCAGGGAGGCAACAATGCCCACCGTTGTAAGAATGGCAACCATTGAGGAGCCGAGCAGAAGCGACTTGATGAAAGATTCGCTCACATTGCGCGCCCGCATATCCGGGCGGATGCGCAAGAATGCAAGTACCGCCAGACCGATGGAGGCGAGAAGAACCACAACCGACATGATCAACGAGCCGGTGTGATTGTCGTCGCGGAATGTCTTCGCGGCATCAAGAACCTGCGGCGGAACATCAGAACCAAGCGCAACGCCGACTTCAGCAAGCCGTGAACGCACATTGGTGAAATCGGCACGCATGCGGGCCAGGTCGTCTTCGGTGAGCGCGCTGCGCTCCTGAAGCACATCCAGACCATCGGCAATGCGGCGAACATCAGCCATGACCAGCGACCGCGCACCGCCATCTGGAATGACGCTGTCGGGGATCATTTTATTGACGCTGGTTTCAATCAGAATGGGCTGCACAAAGAGCCAAACACCCATCAGCAGCAATGCGGGAACTGCAGCAAAAAGCGCAACCGTTTGCCCGTGATATCCCGGCAGGGAGTGAAGTTTGCGACCTTCGCGGGATGCAAGCGAAATCGCCCGCTGTCTACCGAGAAGGAAGCCAAGCACCGCAATGCCCAGCACGATCAGAGTCAGGATTCCCACGCTCATATTCTACTCTTCCCTGCACAAAGAAAACTGGCGGCACGGAAATGTGCCGCCAGCGTTAGTCCGGGGCTGAACTTACTTCAGCGGGCCCATTGGCGTGCGGTTGGCAACAGCTTCCTGGGTCTTGGCCAGTTCCGGGTCGGAAACGAGACCGTAAGCGGCAAGCGGGCCATCAGGACCAGCCATCTCGTCAGACACGAAGAACTCGATGTATTCCTGCATGCCAGGGATCACGTCGAGGTGAGCGTTCTTGACGTAGAAGTAAAGCGGACGGGAAACCGGGTACTCGCCAGAAGCGATTGTTTCGGTGGATGGCGTTACGCCAGACATCGTTGCAACCTGCAGCTTGTCGGTGTTGTTCTGGTAGAAGGACAGACCGAAGACGCCGATTGCGTTCTTGTTGGCGTCGATGCGAGCGAGCGTTTCAGTGTAGTCACCGTCGATGTCTACAGAAGCGCCGTCTGTACGCAGTTCGTTACAGGACTTGCCAGCAGCCTTCTTGTCACCGCCGTTTGCAGCCATGATAAGATCGAAAGCGCCGTCTTCCTTACAACCATCTTCGATAACCTTGTTGTCGAAAACTTCGCGGGTGCCGTGCTTGGTGCCCGGGATGAATGCGAGGATTTCCTGCTCAGGAAGGTCAGAGCGGATATCGCTCCACTTTTTGTAAGGGTTGTCTACGAGTTTGCCGTCAACATTAACCTTGGCAGCAAGAGCATTGTGCCAGTCAGCCGGTGTGAAAGCGAAGGAGTTGCCGTTGATGTCGGAAGCGAAAACGATGCCATCGTAACCGATGCGAACTTCCTGGATTTCAGCAACGCCGTTTGCAGCGCAGTTGTCAATGTCAGACTGCTTGATGCGGGAAGAAGAGTTTGCGATATCGATTGTGTTTTCGCCAACGCCTTCGCAAAGCGCCTTGCGGCCAGCGCCAGATCCGCCACCTTCAACAACCGGTGTGGGGAAGTCGAAGTTTTCGCCGAAAGCTTCTGCAACGATGGAAGCGTAAGGCAGAACCGTGGAGGAACCCTTGATCTGGATGTTGTCGCGAGCCACTGCGGCACCGGCAAAAGCAACAGATGCGGCCAGCACAGCGACCGAGATTTTAAGAGCGTTCATAGTTTTCTCCCGTTATGGGCTTGAATTCAAATTCGGCGGCGCCCCCGCCGTTGCCCCTTAAGGCTGGCCACTAAGTATCGGGCGACGACATACCTTTTATGTCACTTTAATGAAACATTTGTGACAGGCTATTTATTTGATTTTATTTATTTATTTTCTACGCCGGCAAATTTATGTGACGAAATATGTCAAAAACGGACGACAAATGTCGATCCTTCCCCGACTTTGGACTTGATAATAAGCCGTGCACGATGGCGTGTTAGAATGTGCTTTACAATTGCCAGGCCCAGGCCGGTGCCTTTTTTGGAACGGCTCGCCTCCACACTGACCCGGTAGAAACGCTCGGTGAGTCGTGGGATATGCTCAGCAGGGATCCCCTGGCCATAATCACGCACGGCGACTTCAACAGGCTTGCCATCGCCGCCGCTAACGCTGACCTCGACCTTTCCGCCCTCCTGGCCGTATTTACATGCGTTCTGAATGAGGTTTTCAAAAACCTGCATCAACTCGTCATGATCCCCTGTCACCGTTACGGGCCCTTCAGGCTCGTCCAGTTTCAACTCGACACCCAGATCTTGTGCAATATGCGACAGACCATCGCAAACATGGCCCAGCAATGGGCCAAGCTCAACCTTATCCGACGGCGCTATATGTGCCTTGAGCTCCAAACGCGAAAGGGAAAGAAGGTCGTCAACAAGGCGGTTCATACGCGCGACCTGTTCCATCATGATTCCCAGGAATTTTTCTGCAGCTTTCTGGTCTTTACGCGCCGGGCCCTGAAGGGTTTCGATAAAGCCACCAAGCGCTGCCAGCGGTGTGCGCAATTCGTGACTGGCATTGGCGACGAAATCTGAACGCATGCGTTCCAACCTGCGGGTTTCGGAGATATCGCGAAAAGACAGAACGAAATATTGTTTGCCTACCTCCTTGTTGATGGATAATTCAAGCGCGGCACAATAGACTTGGTAAACCTGTGTGGATGGCAGGCGCCCCGCATATTCAACGCTGGTCGAGCGTCCCGTTGTTACGGTCTCGCGAATCATGTCGAGAATGGCCGGAGAACGGTTGCGCAAACTGATATGCTGGCCGATCGGCGCGGAACCAAAGGCTTTCGTTGCGGCAGCGTTTTCAAAAACGATGTTTTCACGCGCATCCAAAAGGTAGAGAGGCATCTCGGTGGCCTGCAGCGCAGCGGTAGCGCCGGACAACCAGTCGCTATCGGCAGACATGCTCTGCACCTGCGACGCCGCGCCTCTACGGCTGGGTGCGCGAATGAGAATGACGGCAGCCGCAACTGTTGCGAACAAGACGGATGCTCCCCAGTGCACCCCAAGCGTGGCGGCAAATGTCGCGGCAAGAACGGCAAGGATCACCACGGCCCAATCGCGGCCGGTGCGCCCATCGTTCTGACTTTCACTTTCCATGCGGGCCTCAACCAATACCAGCCTCCTGCCTGCCATAACACGTTTCTTTCTTGTGTGGGAACCGGATTTAAACCCAGGTCACAAACCCATAAATGAGGTTGTGATCTGGCATTCGATACCTTGCCTGATGCCAATTACACAAAGACCAGACACGGCAGACAAAACGCCTGACCGCATTTTCTAGCTGATTCATGTGACAGTTTTTCTGCCACCTTCTTGAATTCAAGCCCGCATTGTGGCGAGTTAGAAATGAAACGAGATAGCGGAAGTGACTAGCAGTATGAGTGAAACGGAAAACCGGGCGACAGAAATCTTCCTGAGCGGCGAGACACGAGTGTTTGATATTGATGATCCGAAGTTGCCGGATTGGATTAAGAAAAAGGCAATCTCGTCTGGCAATTACCCTTACGAGAAAAAACTAAAGCGCGAGAAATACGAGCACGAGCTTTACCTTCTGCAAAAGGAGTTGGTGAAAGTTCAATACTGGCAGCAGAAGACCGGTGAGCGCGTGATGGTTCTTTTTGAAGGCCGTGATGCGGCGGGCAAAGGCGGCTCCATCAAGGCGACGC
The DNA here is from genome assembly GCA_050297115.1 of Ensifer sp. Classification (GTDB taxonomy): domain Bacteria; phylum Pseudomonadota; class Alphaproteobacteria; order Rhizobiales; family Rhizobiaceae; genus Ensifer_A. Next base: position 13,795 of record JBNKQT010000126.1, read on the forward strand.
TGCAATATATGAATCCCCGTTCCGCCAGAGTTGTCGCACTGCCCAAACCGACAAA
>JBNKQT010000127.1:0-7487 GCA_050297115.1 Ensifer sp.
CTGCTTTTGAAGAAAGGTTTCCAGCCCTTCTTCAGACCAATAGGGCATATGCCGAAAGGATTCCTGGACATCAATAACAATCAAAGCAGTTTTTGCTTGGGACATTTTACGTAACTCCAATTAGAAAGCTTTGACAGGATAGCCGCCTTAAGAGAAGGGAAAATACACCGGACAGCCAAAGATGGGACAAATACAGCCAAAAGTACCTGCGCCTGAATAGAGATTGCCGCCCTGACTTTGGATAGGTGAAAACCACCCGTTTTCAAAACAGATATCAAATAATGGAGAAGAGAGTTTATGTTGCGTTTCGGAATCATGTCGACGGCGAAGATCGCCAAAGAACAACTCATCCCCGCCATTCTGGACGCGGAAAATTGCGTCGTTTCAGCCATTGCGAGCCGAGATATCAATCGCGCAGCCGCTGTGGCCGAGCGTTTTGGCGTTCCGCATGCGTTCGGCTCTTACGAGGAAATGCTGGCCTCCGACGAGATTGATGCAGTCTACATTCCGCTGCCCACCTCGCAGCATGTCGAGTGGGCAATCAAGGCAGCAGATGCGGGCAAACATGTTCTTTGCGAAAAACCTATCGCCCTTAAGGCAGACGACATCGATGAGATCATCGCCGCACGCGACCGCAACAAGGTGCTGATTACAGAAGCCTATATGGTGACCTACGCGCCACTATGGCGAAAAGTGCGTGAATTGCTGAGAGACGGTGCGATTGGCAAACTGCACCACGTGGCAGGCGCCTTCAGCTATTTCCTGCGCGATCCGCACAATATGCGCAATATCCCCGACCTGGGCGGCGGCGCACTGCCGGATATCGGAGTTTACCCCTCAATCTCGACGCGTTTCGTCACGGGTATGGAGCCAAAACGCCTTCGGGCCACGGTCAAATACGACCCGGATTTTGGAACCGATATCTATTCGTCTGTACTGGCCGACTTCGGTGATTTTGAACTGAGCTTTTACGTCTCAAGCCAAATGGCCATGCGCCAGCAAATGGTATTCCACGGCGAAGAAGGCTTTATCGAAGTGAAAGCGCCATTTAACGCGAATGTTTATGACGCCGAGGAAATCGAAGTCACCAACCAGGGACGTAGTGAATCGACGATCATGCGCTTCAACAATTCAAAACAGTACCGCGTGGAAGTCGAAACGTTTGCCAGGGCCGTCGCCGGAGAAAATGTTGAAGTGGTGACGCTGGAATACTCGAAGAAAAACCAGCAGATGATTGATGCAATCTACCGTGCCGGCAAATCGGACAACTGGGAAACCGTGTAGGCCCGCTTGCACGCGGCAAATTCCAACGCATGACATAAGTAACCAAAACAGCCTTGGAGGGCATGGTGGAATCATGCTCTCCAGGAGCCATGTCAAAGTCTCACCTGGCCTCAGCCACATCGCAAGAACAGGAACAGTTTGTCATCTCTATCCTCCGCGAAACTCCGTGGATGGCGGATGCATTGGACGCATTGCGCAAGACAGACCTTCCCGATGGGTGGATTGTCGCCGGTGCAATTTACAATCTCGTCTGGAACAGGCTGACTGACAGGCCCCCTCAAAGTGGTATCAAGGATATCGATGTTTTCTACTTCGATTCCAGTGATCTTTCATGGGAAGCTGAGGATGAGATCATCAAGCGCAATGAACAGCTATTTGAAAAGCTCCCCTTCCCTGCCGAAATCCGCAATCAGGCGAGAGTTCATCGGTGGTTTCCCAAGCATTTCGGCTTCGAAATTGCCCCCATCAAGAGTAGCCGCGATTCCATAGCCCGCTTTTCCTCAGTCGCCTATTGCATTGGTGCAAGGCTGGACGAACAAAATGAGATTGAGCTCGACGCTCCGCATGGACTGGCAGACCTTCTGGAGATGAGGATTAGGCCCAACCGCGCCTACAATAACAACCGGGAGGCCCATGAAAAGAAGGCCGGACGAGCCAAGTTGGAGTGGCCGGAGGTGACCGTGGAAGCATGGTAGAGCGCCGAGTGCTTCAGCCCCGCACGGAAAAGACGAACCGCGAATAACCCAGGTAAGAAAAAAACATTGCCGCAGCAGAGCTAATGCAAACAGCAATAACCGGCCAAAGATGCGCAAACGCCAGCAAACATGCTGAATAAACCGCATAATTGAAGACGGCAGCAGAGACCGCAATTGTTGCGTAGCGCGCACCCTCAGAGGCAACATGACGTCCTGAGCGATCAAATGTGAAAGTGCGGTTGATTAACCAGGTCATGGTCATGGCTGCTGCGATTGAGGCAACGCGCGCCAGAAACGGACCGGCAGACGTGACGGTCAAAAGTAATTGAAGCACGCCCGCATCAACCAGCAAACCCGCTCCACCCGATATCGCAAACCAGAAATATCGCTTCAGGCGGTGCACACCAACGCTCCGGAATTTAGACTGTGCCGACAGGGTTCCAGTCAAGGACCATCTCAAGCCCGAGCAAAAATGCCACGGGCAAACAGGCTGATGATACCGCTGTTATATCCAAGAATGGCAAATGCAAGATCGATAAGAGAAGCATCGCCGCCAGACGCAATAAGCGCCACAGCAAATGTGAATGCAATGAGAATAGCGACTAGAATTACCGAGGCCGCAGACCGTGTCGCAGTAGCGCAAACGCCCAAGAGAAAAGAAATAGCGAAAATCATGACCAATACCTCTGTGCGCTAAACGCTCTCACAGCGCAGTAAAGAAAGTGTTGATCAGTCATCCTCTCCTCCTGTCACCCAGTTAACATGTTTAAGCTTGCGTAAACATGGACAGGATTGGGGATGGCACAGAAAATCAAAAAGTCGCCCGGGTAACAGGCGACTTTCGTGAGCGTTACACAAGGCCAACAAGGGATGCAGCGCTTGTTCCCGTTGCCAGGACCCGCGTCGCCCGAACCGGCAGAACCGTGCCCGCGCCAACATTGGCGAATGTCACATCATTGCCCGATGGCGTGCGAACAACAACATCTCCCGCCTGCCCGCAATAGACGGCCCGCGACACCTCTTCCAGGTCGTTCCCATCGTCCGGTGTTATTGAAAAGGCATGGTTCGCCGGACCGTCAAACGAGGGCGCCGTGTGAGAAAATCGGTCTGTCATAGGTTATCCTTTCACTGTGATAAGACATCCAGTTATTTTGGACCAACCGACACTCGCGTGGAAAAACACGAAACATTTTCTTCAATCCCCCTTTGAGGAGGAAATTAAAAACCAAACATTTTCAAAGAGATATAAATTTGGCGCAAAAAAAACGCGCCAATAATGCACCTTCTTTTTCCTCGTTAGGCACGGGACAATTTGGGAGCCGCCAGCTTTTCAACGAATTCCGTTGGTAGCGGCTGACCAAATTTGGCGTTCACACGCTCTTCCGTCCTGTTGACGATGCCACAGGAAAATTTGAACGGCACGCCTTCGATCACCAGATAAACGTGATCGGGAAGCTGCCGCGCGGCCGGGCAGGCAAACAGACACCCATCCTCGGAAATATTCAGCAGCTTGCCTTGGCGTTTGCCATAGCCACGCATGCCGTTACGCAAATAATAGATTGAACAATCAAACTTGACCTCGCGCCGGACGCTGCTTCTGCGCTCGTCGCCAATACCACTCAAAAAATGCGCCATCGCTACCCCCACCGTCGCGACTATTATTTTTCAACCACAATAAATAATACCACTAAAATATGTACCGAACTTTAACGAATCAGAAGGCAATCAGCGCCGTGCAATTGCCGAGTCGAACTCAGCACGTAATAGTGTGGGCATGAGCAAATTATTCGACGGCGATTCGCCTTCCAACCTCTATGAATATTCGGTCTCGGAAATTTCCGGCTCCATCAAACGAACGGTGGAGAATGCCTTTGAACATGTGCGTCTGCGTGGCGAAATATCCGGCTATCGCGGCCCGCATTCTTCCGGCCATGCCTATTTTTCGCTGAAAGATGACCGAGCGCGTATCGACGCGGTTATCTGGAAGGGCGTCTTCGGACGGCTGAAATTCCGCCCTGAAGAGGGCATGGAAGTTATCGCCACCGGCAAGATCACCACCTTCCCCGGCTCGTCAAAATATCAGATCGTTATCGAAAACCTTGAGCCAGCCGGTGCCGGTGCTTTGATGGCGTTGCTGGAAGAACGCAAACGCAAGCTGGGGGCAGAAGGGCTGTTTGACGCAGCCCGCAAGCAGCTGCTGCCCTTTATGCCAGCCGTCATCGGCGTTGTAACATCGCCAACTGGTGCGGTGATCCGCGATATTCTGCACCGTATTTCCGACCGCTTTCCGGTGAATGTGATTGTTTGGCCTGTAAAGGTGCAGGGCGAAGGTTCCGGCGACGCTGTTGCGGCAGCCATTCGCGGCTTCAACGCGCTGGAGCCAGGCAGCAAGATTGCCCGTCCTGATGTGCTGATCGTTGCCCGCGGCGGCGGATCACTGGAAGACCTCTGGGGCTTCAATGATGAAGCCGTCGTGCGGGCAGCCGCGGATTCAGACATCCCCCTGATCTCCGCCGTTGGTCACGAGACCGACTGGACGTTGATTGACTATGCTGCCGATGTGCGCGCACCGACACCAACCGGCGCCGCCGAAATGGCAGTGCCAGTGAAAGCTGATCTGGATGCTCAGATTGCGGCTCTGGATGCGCGACTGAAAGGTAGCATGACACGCCACCTTGACCTCTCGCGCCAAAACCTGCGCTCACTCGCCCGTGCGCTACCGTCGCTGGATCAGCTTCTGGCCCTGCCCAGACGGCGCTTTGACGAGGCCGCCGCCAGCCTTGGGCGCGGGCTGCAACTCAACACGCTCAACAAACGCCGCACATTTGATAACACAGCTTACAAGCTACGGCCGGATATTCTCAAAACACGCATAGCCCAACACCGCCAGAAAATCGGTGAGCATATGCTGCGCGCAGACAGATATGCCGAACGCCAAATTGATCGCAGCAAGTCACGCATCGTAAATGCAGAAACAGCCCTTCGCGCCCTGCCCGGTCAGTTTGCCCGTGAAATCAGAAACAGCCGGGAACGGCTGGCAAACCTTACCTCTCGCTCAGATACGGCTGTCAAAACCATTTTCGAACGACAAAAATATGCCATCACGGCGCAGACCCGAATGCTGGAATCGCTTTCATACAAGAATGTGCTGCAACGCGGCTATGCCGTTGTGCGAAGCGATGAAGGCGATATCATCTCGGCCTCATCCGGCATTTCGCACGGCCAGCACATCTCCATTCAATTCGCCGATGGTGATGTGGACGCCGTGGCGGGCAGCGATTCCACTCCGCCTGCCCCCAAGCGCAAACCAGCCAAACCCGCAACGCCGGATAAACCCGACCAGGGCAGTTTGTTTTAGGCGCACACCATGCCGCAGAAGATCCTTACACTCAGCACAAACGGCTCCGGGCTTTACGAGTTCACGCGCGAAGCAGAACACTTTGCGCGTGAACATGGCGGGGGTGAAGCACTGCTCACCATCTTTGTGCGTCATACGTCCTGCTCGCTGACAATACAGGAAAATGCCGACCCGGATGTGCAACACGACCTGCATTCCTTCTTTGAACGCCTCGTTCCGCCTTCCAACGATCCATCAATGCGTTGGATTGCCCATACAATGGAAGGGCCGGACGACATGCCCGCCCACATCAAGGCCGCACTCACGCAGACTTCGCTTTCAATTCCCGCCAATGATGGGAAATTGCTGCTTGGAACATGGCAGGGAATCTATCTTTTTGAACACAGAAGCCATCCGCACCATCGCCAGGTGGTTCTACACATTCAAAATTAGAGATAATTTTCTTTTAAATTCAAATAGATGAAATCTTTTTCATCACATGAACCCAATATGAATGGCGGGTTCCGATTCCGTTCAGGCGCAAAATTCTAGTCTCTCCTCAATCGCTTGGGACGGGTGATTACAACCGAACTTCACCAGATTGAGGAGAGACTGACATGACTATTTCGATCAAAAAAGCAGCCATCGCAGCAGCCCTGAGCATCGCAACGCTTGGCAGCATCCCTGCAACAGCATCAGCCACCAGCATCGACTTCTTTTTCGGCACAGGCGGCTCTGGAATTCACGTACATGATGGTGGCCGCCGCCACGGCGGGCGCTGGGAACGCGACCGCGGCTTCTGCTCCGAACGCCGTGCAGTGCGCAAGGCACGCCACCGCTTTGGTCTGCGTCACGCCCACGTTGTTCGCGCCAACCACCGCAAGGTCGTAGTGAAAGGCCGCTACCATGGTCGCAGAGAACGGATTGTTTTCGCCAACGTTCGTGGCTGCCCGGTCATTCGCTACTAATCAGTAGCCAGAAAAACTCCGGCACTCCCCATCCCGCCGGAAAAAGTCCGCCCTCCGTTCAACCCCCGCACGGAGGGCGGCATCTTATTCTTCAATGGCAACAGTTACCGTCACATAGGCGCTATAGCTGTTCTCACCACTTTCCATCGGAACTACCGAAGCCTTGGCCTCGAAAGCCGCACGCACTGGAACCGGAAGCTGTGGCGAAGAAATCCCACCTTCATTGATAGAGACAATCCTGCCAGCCTTTACGCCCGCGGCATCAGCCAAAAGCTGAGCTTTTTCCATCGCGTCTTTCACAGCTGCGGTCTGCGCCTTCCGTTGCAACGCCTTGATATCCTGGTTGGTAAAGCTGATTTGCCCACCTTCGTTCAATCCTGCATCAACGGCTTTATCAAGCAAGGCACCCAACATGGACAAATCAGTCACTTTGACGGTCACCGAATTGCGTACCTGATAGCCGATAATTTCGTTATTGCGCGGTGATTTGGCCTGATAGTCGAATTGCGGAAAAATGGAAAAACCGCTGGTCTGAATATTTTTCTCATCAATACCAGCTTCCTTGAGAAGCGTTATGACATTGCTCATCGCAGCATTATTGGCATCCAGGGCGGCACGCGCAGTGTCTGCAACCTTTTGCACACCGAATTGCACAACAGCCAGATCCGGGCGAACGGAAACTTCTCCACTACCGCTCACCGTAATCATGCCCGGCACCAAATCAGCAGCCGAAACCGGCAGCCAAAGCATCAGGGAAGCGACAACAACCACGCCCGCACGCATCATTCTTCTCATCAAATTCCTCCTTGAAGAAACAACCTTGAATATTCCCGCAGCATAGATGGCCGCGCATTGTGGGACAATTGCGGCAGGTGCTTTACGCCCGGTCCAAATTGGTTTAGAGGCTTTCCCCGCCCCGTGGCTTACCATTGACCCACGGCGGCTCCGTTTCCTCATCGGAAAAGGGCCTGTAGCTCAATGGTTAGAGCCGGCGGCTCATAACCGCTTGGTTGGGGGTTCGAGTCCCTCCAGGCCCACCATTTCGTTTAAAATCAGCAACTTAAACACAGTGTAGCGGGCCGCCGCGTTTTGGAATTTTTGACACCGGGTTTTAGAACAATGAGAAATTCCTCAAAGCCGGTTTGAAGTGCCCTCAAAGATGATTCCATCTCATGCAGCAACATTCCAAAAGAGTGTTGTTCC
>JBNKQT010000128.1:0-7584 GCA_050297115.1 Ensifer sp.
GGAAAAATGGGAACACCGCAGTGAGGCATTTAATGCCGGTAAGCGTCACGACGATGATGATGATGACGACGATGATGATGACTGGGGTCGTGGTGGAAACCGGACGTCCATGCAGCCGCAAAATGTAAACCCGCCGTCCAACGGACTGTTCACGCCCGGCTCGAAGCCACGCGTTCAGATGAACTGATTACCAGTGAAAAGGAGTTTGAACATGAAATCTTTCCTGGCCATGCTGACCGTAACAACGGCTCTGTCTATTCCTGTTTTTGCATCTGCCGCTCCGGTGACATTGCAAGCCAATATGCGCAATTATGGCGGTAACGGTGCCTATCTTGCCATGTATGTTACCGACAAAAACGGAAAATATGTCGGCAGCCTCTGGATGGCTGGCGGCAAGAGCAAATACTATGAGCACATGCGCGGCTGGTATAGGGCCGCACGCGGCAATACCAGTGAAGTCAACGGCATTACGGGTGCCAGCGTTGGTTCCGGTCGTTCCCTGAAAATCAGTCTCGACCTGGCCGATGCGCTTTTTGATGCAGGCTATGAGCTGCACATTGATGCGGCAGCCGAAGACTTTCGCGATAGCCCCAACGAAATCGTTGTGCCTCTGACATCTGCCAATGCCGGCAAATCAATCAAAGGCTCGCGCTTCATCGCAAATTTCACCTACTCGCGTTAATTGAGAAGGACTTTCACCATGATCCGGTCGCTTCACCGTTGGTTTGGGCTCGCCGCAGCCGTTGTTTTGACCATCGTTGCACTGAGTGGCACTGCTTTGTCGATTTTCCCCGTGGCTGAGGCGCTTAGCGGCCCGGCCTCGCAGGAAATCAGCGTCGCCACGCTTGCCGCACGTGTTCAAATGCAAGAGCCATCGGTGGAGCAGATCCTGCGCTCGCCTTCGGGGCAGATCACTGCCTACTATTATGAAGGCGATCAGCCTGCTTCTGCCATCATAGACCCGGCAACGGGCAAGGCCGTGGGCAAGGCGGAGAAATCCGGTTTGGAACGCTGGCTGGTGAACCTTCACCGCTCATTGTTCCTGGGTGATAATGGGCGATATGTCATCGCAGGCGGTGCGGCGGCTATGCTTCTTTTGTCCATTTCCGGTGCTTTCCTGCTAGCACGCCGCGCCGGTGGCTGGCGTTTCATCTTCAAACCCGTGCGTGGCCGCGGTGAAAGCCAGTTGCATGCGGTGACTTCGCGCCTTGTTTTGCCGGGTCTGTTCCTGTCATCGCTGACCGGTCTTTGGATGGTTGGCGCTACTTTTGGTCTGCTGCCGCAAGGTTCGCCTGCTCCCATGTTTCCCAACGATGTGAGCGGTGAGACAGGTGTAGCACTCAGCTCGGTGACACTGTTGCAGCAAACGCCGGTGGACGAGTTGCGTTCACTGACATTTCCGCTGGCAGGCGATGTAACCGATGCATTCCGGCTCAAGACGGCACATGGCGAAGGCTATATCGATCAGGGCACGGGCGATATGTTGGTTTGGAGTGAAGCCAATTGGGTTGATAACCTTTCGCATCTGGCAAGCATGCTTCACACCGGCAATGGTCTTGCCTGGCTGGGCCTGATGTTGGGTGTATCCGCGCTTGGCATGCCAATTCTCGGCTGGACCGGCGCTGTTGTCTGGCTGAAAGGTCGGCTGCGCGGACCTAAGATTGCATCTGTACCAGCAGCAAATGCGGATACTGTTGTGCTGGTTGGCAGTGAAGGTGGAACGACCTGGAGCTTTGCGGCAACGCTTCAGTCAACGCTGGCCGGGCAGGGCCTTCAGGTTCATGTTGGTTCAATGGCTGCCTTTGACCCCAATCGTTGGCATAAGGCAAAGCGCGTTATCCTGCTGGCTGCGACCTATGGCGATGGGGCGGCTCCAAGCTCTGTGGGGAGCTTTCTGGAGAAGTTTGAGGCTGCCGCATCAAAACCGGACCTTCAATTGGCCGTGTTGGGATTTGGCGACCGCAGCTTCCCCGCATTTTGTGGATTTGCGAAAGATATCGCAAAGCGTGCTGCGGGAAACGGCTGGGCAGAACTGCTTCCCTTTGAAACGGTAGACCGGCAATCCCCGCAGGACTTTGCCCGCTGGGGCCGCATGCTGGCGCAGAAACTGGGCCTGGATTTCGAGCTGAACCACAAGCCTGTCGTCCCGAAGACCTGGAAGCTGCAATTGACTTCCAAGCGAGACTATGGTGCCGACGTGCAGGCCGCGACTGCTATCCTGCGCTTTGCTCTTCCCAAAGCCTCGGTTCTGGATCGCCTTACAGGCAAAGCATTTCCACGGTTCCAGGCGGGCGACCTGATTGCAATCGTTCCTGAAGGCTCGGACCTGCCGCGTTTCTATTCGCTGGCTTCCGGCTCCAAGGATGGCTTTGTGGAAATCTGCGTGCGCAGACATGCCGGTGGCTTGTGCTCGGGGCAGCTCACCTCACTGGAGCCGGGCAGTACAATTACTGCATTCGTCCGCCTGAACCAGGACTTCCGCCCGCAGCGTGGCAGCAAGCCTGTTATCCTGATCGGCGCTGGAACCGGTATTGGCCCATTGGCAGGCTTTGCCCGCGCCAATAACAGCGTGCGCCCGATGCACCTCTATTTCGGTACACGTCATCCGGCCAGCGATGCCTTCTATTCCGAAGAGCTTGAACAATGGAAAAACGAAGGTCGTCTGGCGACAGTCTCAACTGCCTTTTCACGCACGGCGACACCTGCATACGTGCAGGATGTTCTCAGAACAGATGCGGCAAGGCTTGGCAAATTGATTGCCTCGGGTGGTCAAGTTCTCGTATGTGGTGGCCGTGATATGGCATCTGGTGTGGCTGATGCGCTGAGCGATATTCTCAATGCACACGGTTTGAACCTGGCAACATTGAAAGCTGAAGGCCGTTATGCAGAAGACGTTTACTGATTTGACCCGCCATGCGCTGAACGGCGAAACGATGGGCACGCGCTGGTCTGCGCTCTTCCATATGCCAGCCGGTTTCGACCCATCGCCGGTTCGGGATGCTCTTGGAAAAGCCGTGGACGAAGTGGACCGGCAAATGTCGGTGTGGAAACCCGAAAGCGATATCAACCGGCTGAACTCGGCGAAGACCGGGGAGTGGGTTGCATTGCCAGAGGCATTGTTCGTTGTGCTGAAAAACGGACTTGCAATTGGCAAGGCCTCCGCTGGTGCATTTGATATTGGTATGGGCGATGCTGTTTCGGCATGGGGTTTCGGCCCCGAAGAGGCGGATCAGGATCATATCAAAGCGGCGCGCTTTGCCAGCCGAAGCCCGGCCTTTGACATGCTCGAGCTGGATCAGGCGAATTTCAAGGCGCGCAAACATGCTGATATGCGCTTCGATCTCAATGGTATTGCCAAGGGCTATGGGGTGGACCGCCTTGCCGAGACGGCAATGGTGTACGGTATCGAAGCTGGCCTGTTTTCAATTGATGGCGAGCTGCGTGCCTGTGGGGCGCAGCCGGATGGCCAAGGCTGGGCTATTGCGGTGGAAAAGCCTGACCTTGAAACGCGCACTCCGCATTCGCTGCTGGAGCTTCAGGATGCGAGTGTTGCGACCTCGGGTGACTACCGTCATTGGGTGGATGTTGGCGGTCATCGCCTGTCTCACACCATGGATCCACATCTTGGCATGCCCCTTCGCACGTCGCCAGCTTCTGCGACTGTTGTGGCGAAGGACTGCATGAGTGCCGATGCATGGGCGACGGCGATGATGGTGATGGGTGAGGGACAGGGGTTGGAGCTGGCAAAGAAACTGGGTCTGTCTGTTCTATTTCTGCATCACGACCAGACACCGGCCAGTGGTTGCGGAATATTCGGAAAGTCCGACTGAGGGCGACCGGTCCGCAACATCATTTTGTCCAGCAATCCGCTATGCGATTCACTTTCTCGTTGCACAAATTCCCGGCATGACTAAGCTTTCATCAATTATGTGAAGCGCTCGCGTCAGGTGTCCATGTCGATCAAAGCCGGTATCTACCATCTCACTCATTACAAATATGATCAGCCGGTGCGTTTGTCGCCGCAGATAATTCGGTTAAAGCCGGCGGCGCATTCGAAGACGAAGGTGCTGTCGCATTCGCTGAAGGTTTCACCTGCCAATCATTTTGTGAATTTGCAGCAGGACCCGTATGGCAATTATCTGGCGCGTTATGTGTTTCCTGATCCGGTGACCGAGTTCAAGATCGAGGTCGATCTGGTTGCGGACATGACGGTTTATAATCCGTTTGACTTCTTTGTGGAGGAGGAAGCGGAGTTCTGGCCGTTCAATTATCCCGCCGACCTTGAGGAAGACCTTTCGATTTACAGAACGCCCGAACCGGTGGGGCCGCATTTGCAGGCGTTTGTGGATGGGGTGGACAAGTCGCGCCAGCGCACTATCGATATGGTGGTTGGGCTGAATGCGTCTTTGCAGAGCCGGATTGAATATACAATTCGCATGGAACCCGGCGTGCAGACGCCGGAGGAAACGTTTGAGGTTGGCAAGGGTTCTTGCCGAGATTCCAGCTGGTTGCTGGTGCAGGCGTTGCGGTGCCTGGGCTATGCGGCCCGGTTTGTGTCGGGCTATCTCATTCAGCTTGAGCCGGATTTGAAGGCGCTGGACGGTCCTTCGGGAACGGATCACGACTTTACCGATCTGCATGCGTGGGTGGAGGTTTATATTCCCGGTGCGGGTTGGGTCGGACTTGACCCGACATCGGGTTTGCTTGCCGGCGAGAGCCATATTCCACTGGCTGCCACGCCTCATTACAAGAATGCTGCGCCGATTTCCGGTGGGGTCTATGGTGACGCAAAGGCAGAGTTCGCGTTCGACATGACCGTGAAACGGGTGGCCGAACATCCACGCATTACCAAACCATTTTCGCAGGAAAGCTGGGAAGCGCTGGATGCCCTTGGCAACAAGGTGGATGCGGAACTCAAAGCGCATGATGTGCGGTTGACCATGGGCGGCGAGCCGACCTTTGTTTCAATCGACGATTTTGAATCTGATGAATGGAACACGGCAGCTGTGGGTCCGCAGAAGCGGGAGCGGGCCGATGTGCTGATCCGGCGGTTGCGCGAACGGTTTGCGCCGGGCGGGTTCCTGCATTACGGGCAGGGCAAGTGGTATCCGGGCGAAAGCCTGCCGCGCTGGACGTTTTCACTTTATTGGCGCAAGGACGGCAAGCCGATCTGGCGCAATCAGCACCTTATCGCGAAAGAGGATACGGATCATTACGCAACCCACACGGATGCTGGAAAGTTGTCTGTGGCGCTGGCGATGGAGCTGGGTATCGATCCCGATTGTGCCGTAGCTGCTTACGAAGATCCGGCGGAGTGGATTATCAAAGAGGCGAAGCTGCCGGAAAATGTCGATCCTTCAAATTCCAAGCTGAAAGACCCGGAAGAACGGGCGCGTATGGCCAAGGTGTTTTCCAACGGGCTAAACAATCCTACCGGTTTTGTGTTGCCTGTGCAGGCCTGGAATTCGAAAGCATCGGGCCGACAATGGATGTCTGAGAAATGGCAGACGCGTCGCGGGCGGCTGTATCTTATGCCGGGCGACTCGCCGATCGGTTTCCGCTTGCCGCTGAATTCCCTGCCGTATGTGCCGCCGGCGCGCTATCCCTATATCAATCCACAGGACCCTTCTGTTGAAAGGCCGGATATGCCGGACTTTACCAAGGGGCCGGGCCGGGGGATGCCGGAGCATTCCACAAGTGTGAACGAAAATGCACAAGCCGTGCTGGGGCAGACATTGTCCGAGATTGAAGGCGAGGTGCGCACAGCCATTTCCATGGAACCTCGCGACGGGCGCATTTGCATATTCATGCCGCCGACGGAAACGCTGGAGGACTATCTTGATTTGATCGCGTCTGCTGAACGCGCGGCTGCGGGGCTTGGCATACCCGTTCACATTGAAGGATATGCGCCGCCACAGGATGAGCGCTTGAGCGTAATACGCGTTGCGCCTGATCCAGGTGTGATTGAGGTGAATGTGCATCCCGCCGACAATTGGCAAGATTGCGTGGACATAACCACCGCGATTTATGAGGAAGCGCGGCAGGCGCGCCTTGGAGCCGACAAGTTCATGATTGATGGGCGGCATACGGGCACAGGCGGCGGCAACCATGTGGTTGTTGGTGGTGCCAATACCTATGACAGCCCGTTTTTGAGGCGTCCGGATTTGCTGAAGAGCCTTGTGCTTTATTGGCAGCGGCATCCGGCATTGTCCTATCTCTTCTCAGGGCTGTTTATAGGTCCGACGAGCCAGGCACCGCGCATTGATGAAGCGCGGCATGACGGGCTTTATGAACTGGAGATCGGGTTGGCGCAGGTGCCGATGCCGGGTGCGGGTGAGCCGCCTTTGCCCTGGTTGCTGGATCGGTTGTTCCGCAACTTGCTGGTGGATGTGACCGGCAATACCCACCGTTCGGAAATATGTATCGACAAGTTGTTTTCGCCCGATGGGCCGACGGGGCGACTTGGGCTTGTGGAATTTCGCGGCTTTGAGATGCCGCCGAATGCACGCATGAGCCTTGCGCAGCAATTGCTGGTAAGGGCAATTATAGCGCGGCTTTGGAAGAACCCGATCAGCGGCAATTTTGTGCGCTGGGGCACGAGCCTGCATGATCGCTTCATGCTGCCTTATTATGTCTGGCAAGACTTTATGGACGTTCTGGCCGACCTGAAGGAAAACGGATTTGAGTTCCGGCCTGGATGGTTTTCCGCTCAGCTTGAGTTTCGCTTCCCGTTTTGCGGCGAGGTGGAATATGAGGGCTCGAAACTGGAGCTTCGCCAGGCGCTGGAACCATGGCATGTGACTGGCGAGATGGGTGCTGTTGGCGGCACAACGCGCTATGTGGATTCATCCACCGAGCGGTTGCAGGTGAAGTTTGAGACGGGCAATCCGGAGCGCTACAAGATTGCCTGCAATCAACGCCCGGTGCCGTTGAAGATGACGAACGAGCAGGGCGTGGCAGTTGGGGGCGTGCGCTATAAGGCCTGGCAGCCATCATCGGGCATGCACCCGGTATTGCCGGTGAATGCGCCGCTGACCTTTGACATTTATGATACATGGACGCAGCGGTCGCTTGGCGGCTGTATCTACCATGTGGCACATCCAGGTGGACGGAGTTACGACACGTTTCCTGTGAATGGAAATGAGGCCGAGGCGCGGCGACTGGCGCGATTTGAACCCTGGCGCTATAGCGCGGGCGGTTATGAGATGAGGCCGGAACAGTCGCATCCGGAATTTCCAATGACGCTCGATTTGCGACGGCCTGCAGGTTTCTAGGGGCAAACCCATTTGATTAGCGCCATTCCCGGGGCCTTGGTAAACGCCTCGTTTAATGGCGCGCGCGATTGGCCGGTTTGTCCTGAATAAGAACAGGTCTATGGCCGTTAACAGGGTGTACGACCGCTTTATCTTGTGAAGTCGGGACATACATCTTTATTACCAAAAAATTTTCAGCTGATCTTGTGTTGTGAACACAGGTCTGCGGGTGGCCAAGGTGGTGGCAAGGCGGTGCCGCTGCCTTGTCGCTTCCTTGCATATTTTTGTCATTTCGACGCCAAAACAACCTCATTTATGAGTTCGTGACCTA
>JBNKQT010000129.1:0-5551 GCA_050297115.1 Ensifer sp.
GAAAGCCTATGTGAACGACCAGCCGGTGAGCGTGCAGATGATGCGCGGTATTGGCAGTCTTCTCGTTGAGATTCACGGTCAGCATGATGACCGCGCGTTGGTAGATCAGCATGCCCATCGCTTGCTGCTCGACGCATTTGCCGGGCTCACCGGCGAGGCGGAATCCGTTGCCGGGGCATATAAAGCCTGGAAGGATGCCGAGCGTACGCTGAGACACCACCGTGAAAAGGTCGAGGCCGCGGCCCGCGAGGCTGACTATCTGCGTGCCTCCGTTGAAGAGCTGGAGGTGCTTTCCCCGCGTGATGGTGAAGAGGATGAACTCGCCGAGCGCCGCACCGAAATGCAGAAGGCCGAGCGTATCGCGGGTGATATTTCCGAGGCCTCGGATTATCTGAACGGCCAGAATTCACCCGTCCCGGAGCTTGCCTCCCTCATGCGCCGCTTGGAGCGCAAAAGTGCTGAAGCGCCGGGACTATTGGAAAATGTGGTGGAGTTGATCGACAGTGCGCTCAACCAGCTCTCGGATGCGCAGATGGAAGTGGAAGCAGCACTTCGGCGCACCGAGTTTGACCCGCACGAACTGGAGCGCACCGAGGAGCGGCTTTTTGCCCTGCGCGCAGCCTCCCGCAAATACAATGTGCCCGTTTCAGAGCTTCCCGCACTTGCCGAGCGCATGATTTCGGACCTTGCCGATTTGGATGCAGGTGAGGAAAAACTCGGTCAGCTTGAAAAGCAGGCGGAAACCGCAAAGGTGAATTATTTTGAGGCCGCCCGCAGTCTTTCAGACAAACGTCACAATGCTGCCGGTTCGCTGTCTGATGCGGTCATGGCCGAATTGCCCGCCCTCAAATTGGAGCGCGCCCGTTTCTTTGTGCATATAGAAACAGATGAGGCAAATCCGGCTTCAAGTGGACTGGATGCTGTGGAGTTCCATGTACAGACCAACCCGGGAACGCGCCCTGGCTCGATTATGAAAGTAGCCTCTGGCGGTGAACTCTCCCGTTTTCTCCTTGCTCTCAAGGTGGCTTTGGCGGACCGTGGCTCTGCGCCGACTTTGGTCTTTGACGAGATCGACACCGGCGTTGGTGGCGCTGTGGCGGATGCCATTGGCCAGCGCCTGAAGCGGCTTTCAGACAAGGTGCAGGTTCTCTCCGTTACCCACGCGCCGCAGGTGGCAGCCCGTGCCGCAACCCATTTCCTCATCGCCAAAGGGCCAACCTCAGAGGAGGCCGAAAGCATTTCCACGCGGGTCAAGGTCATGGACGATGGCGCGCGGCGTGAGGAAATCGCCCGTATGCTGGCCGGTGCGGAGGTGACGGAAGAAGCAAGGGCGGCAGCCGCCAGCCTGCTTGGCAGTTGATACTGCTTTTCCAAGATTGCAGCTTGAGGCTATGCGGTCTAAAAATCCGGTTCCACGACATTGGATTCTGCCATGCCTGTTACCAATACACCCGTTTCGGAAATGACATCGGAAGCAGCTGCCGCTGAGCTGGAGTTTCTCTCCAAGGAACTTGCCCGCCACGACACGCTTTATCACGGCAAAGATGCGCCGGAAATCACAGATGCCGAATATGATGCTCTGAAGCGGCGCAATGAGGAGATAGAGGCTGCATTTCCGCTGCTGGTGCTGGATGACAGCCCGTCGCGAAAAGTCGGTGCGGCACCGGCCTCCGGCTTTGCCCAAATCACGCATGCGCGCCCCATGCTGTCACTCGACAACCTCTTTGAAGATGAGGATGTGACGGATTTTGTGGCGGGCATCTATCGTTTTCTCGGGCAGTTGCCCGACAACTCCATTGCCTTTACCGCCGAACCCAAAATCGACGGGCTTTCCATGTCCATCCGCTATGAAAACCGGAGAATGGTGAGTGCTGCCACACGTGGTGATGGGGCGGTGGGAGAGAATGTGACCGCCAACATCCGCACGATCAGTGAAATTCCGCAAGAACTGCCTTCAGACGCCCCTGACATTGTGGAGGTGCGCGGCGAAGTCTACATGTCCAAAAGTGACTTTCTGGCGCTGAATGCCCAGATGGAGGCCGAGGGTAAGCAGACCTATGTGAACCCGCGCAACACCGCCGCGGGCTCATTGCGTCAGCTCGACGCAACCGTGACTGCAAAACGAAAACTGCGCTTTTTCGCCTATGCCTGGGGTGAGTTGTCCGAGCCGATTGCGCCGACCCAATTCGAAGCAGTTAGGCAGCTGGCAGCTTGGGGCTTTTCTGTCAATCCGCTCATGAAGCGATTCAATACAGCAAGCGAACTGATTGAACATTATAGACAAATCGGCCTTGAACGCGGCGATTTGGATTATGATATTGATGGCGTTGTCTACAAGGTGGACCGGCTCGATTTGCAGGAACGTCTCGGCTTCCGCTCCCGCAGTCCGCGCTGGGCTACGGCGCATAAATTTCCTGCTGAACAGGCTTTTACCGAGTTGGAAGGTATCGACATTCAGGTTGGCCGCACCGGCGCATTGACCCCGGTCGCGCGATTGAAGCCCATCACAGTCGGCGGTGTAGTGGTAACCAATGCCACGCTGCACAACGAGGATTACATCAAGGGTATTGGCAATAACGGCGAGCCAATCCGCGAAGGGCGCGACATTCGCATTGGGGATACAGTCATCGTGCAGCGTGCGGGTGATGTGATCCCGCAGATTGTTGATGTCGTGCTGGAGAAGCGCAGCGCGGATGCTGTTGCTTACAAATTCCCGCAATCATGCCCCGTGTGCGGCAGCCATGCCGTGCGTGAGGTGAACGAAAAGACCGGCAAAATGGACGCTGTGCGTCGTTGCACCGGCGGTTTTGTTTGTTCGGCGCAGGCGATTGAGCATTTGCGCCATTTCGTTTCCCGTAATGCCTTTGACATTGAGGGGCTTGGTTCAAAGCAGGTGGATTTCTTCTTTTCCAGCGACGATCCTGCCATGATGATCCGAACTGCACCGGAAATTTTCACGCTGGAGCGTCGGCAGGCTGCATCGATAACCAAGCTGGAAAACCGCGATGGCTGGGGCGAAACCAGTGTTTCCAAGCTTTATGCCGCCATCAATTCCCGCCGCACGATTGCGCTCCATCGCTTTATCTTCTCCCTTGGTATTCGTCATGTAGGTGAAACGACAGCGAAGCTTTTGGCGCGTTCCTATGGTTCGTTTTCGGCACTCTGCGAGGCGATGCAGGGGGCTGCCGGATTTAGCGGCGATGCCTGGGACGATTTGAACAATATTGATGGCATTGGTGAAGTGGTTGCCCGCTCAATCGTTGATTTCTTTCAGGAGCCGCGAAACCTGGAAGTGGTGAATCAGTTGCTGGAAGAGGTAACACCGGAAGAAGTGGCGGCTGCCGACACATCCGGCTCGCCCGTTGCAGGTAAAACGGTTGTTTTCACCGGATCGCTTGAGAAGTTTACCCGCGATGAGGCCAAGGCACGGGCTGAATCTCTTGGCGCAAAGGTTGCGGGTTCCGTGTCGAGGAAAACAGATATTGTTGTTGCTGGTCCGGGTGCCGGATCAAAGCTCAAAAAAGCGCAGGAATTTGGCGTCCAGACCATGGACGAGGACGAGTGGCTGGCGCTGATTGGCGGGTAGACATTGAAAGCGATTGCCATTGATTTCGAGACAGCGAGCGAGGAGCGGGGGAGTGCCTGCTCCATCGGTCTTGCGTTTATCGAGGGTGGTCAGGTGGTACGTGTTGAAGAGCGTTTGATCCGCCCGAAATCAATGCGCTTTTCACCGATGAATATTGCTATCCACGGTATCAAGCCCGAGGATGTGGCTGACGCGCCTGAATTTCCCGAAGTGCTGGACGAGTTCATCGATGATTTTCGTGATGGGCTGTTGTTGGCGCATAATGCGGCGTTTGACATGAGCGTTTTGCGCGGTGCGTGTGATGCCTACTTTATGGCTTATCCGGAATTGACCTACCTCTGCACAGTAAAAATGTCCCAGCGGGTCTGGCCGCAATTGCCGTCTCACAAGCTCAATGTTCTGGCTGAACATATGCAGCTTCGTTTCGTGCATCATAATGCCAAGGAAGATGCGGTTGTCTGTGCGCTTGCGGCGATCAAGATGGCGAATGAGATCGGGGCAGGCGGAATTGCCGATGTGCCGCCGATGATTGGTATGCGACCGGGCCAGCTGCGCAAACGAGGTTACGAGCCTTGTTCGATTGCGCGAATCTAAGAGAATTTCGCCCCTGTTCCCGCGGGAACAGCGCTTTGGTGTCCATTTTGTAAAAAGGACCAAGCCGGTGGGCAGCGCGGGACTTGTTCCAAGGGGCGCAGTGGGCCGGTAGCGTGGCTGGGTATGGCAGGGTATCGTCCCACTCCTGTTAACCCGGCTGCGCTTTATTTTTCTCTGCGCACTTTTCTTCAAGACACCTTCCCATGTGTTTGCTTGAAGCTCACATCAAGCAAATTCAATTGTGCCAAGCTACAAGCCGTCGTATGGCGGTTTCATGGGAAAAAGAATGGAAGAATTTCTTCGCGGGGTGCGCAAGGCTCTCCCGATTGTTTTGAGTGTTGTGCCATTTGGCCTTTTGTTTGGCGCGGTTGCCGCTGAAAACGGGTTGAATATGACCGAGGCAACGCTCATGAGCCTCATTGTATTTGCTGGCGCCAGCCAGATTGTGGGTATGGAGCTTTTCAGCCAGCACGTTCCTGCATGGCTGATTGTTCTTTCTATTTTCGCGGTCAATTTCCGCCATGTTCTCTATTCGGCGGCCTTTGTGCGCTATGTCACGCACTTCTCGCTAGTGCAGAAGCTTGTCAGCTTTTTCCTTTTGACCGATATCCAGTTTGCAGAAGTGGCGCAGGAGGCGCGTGTCAATCCGCCCACAAGCTTCTACTGGTATATGGGCGTCGGGCTCACGGTTTATACGCCCTGGGTTCTGTTCAGCGCCGTTGGCGTCTATTTGGGGCAATACATTACCGACCCCAAGGTGATTGCGCTTGATGTTCTGCTGCCGGTCTATTTTCTCGGCATTGTCATGGGCTTTCGAAGCCAGCGCGGCTGGATCCCAATCGCGGCTGCCAGTGCCATAGGGGCCGTTGCGGGACTGCATTTCTTCGGCTCGCCGTGGCATGTGACAGCGGGCGCCGTTGCGGGGGTTCTCATGGGCGTGATACTTCCGCCTGCCAAGGTGGATGAAGAGACCGAACACACTGTAACCGCTGCGGAGGATGCGTGATGGAATTGCGCTCTGACGTCTTGATCATCATTCTTGCCGCCGCCGTTGCAACCTATCTTACCCGAATTGGCGGCTATCTGGTTCTTTCCCGTTTCAAGAACATTCCGCCACGTGTGGAGGCCGGGCTTGATGCTGTGCCCATCGCTGTGTTGACCGCTATTGTTGCACCTGCGGCAGCAACAGGCGGTTGGGAGGTTGCGCTCGTGATCGTCGTGGCATTTGTGCTCGCGCACAAGATTTCCGGCATTCGCCTTATCCTGGTGGGTTGGCTACTGGCTATGGCGCTACGGCATTTGATCTGATCAATGATTTGCCGGGAACGGTTCAGTGGCTGCATTCAGCCAGCTCTGCACGGCCGGGTCATC
>JBNKQT010000130.1:0-5309 GCA_050297115.1 Ensifer sp.
CTTGTAAGGCTGCTCTGAAGGATGCTGGCGTTTCTGCTTCCGAGATTGACGAAGTCGTTCTCGTTGGCGGCATGAGCCGCATGCCCAAGGTTCAGGAAGTTGTTAAGCAGCTCTTCGGCAAAGACCCGCACAAGGGTGTGAACCCGGACGAAGTTGTGGCCATGGGTGCTGCCATCCAGGCAGGCGTTCTGCAGGGCGACGTCAAGGACGTTCTCCTTCTCGACGTAACCCCGCTGTCTCTCGGCATCGAAACTCTGGGTGGCGTCTTCACCCGTCTGATCGAGCGTAACACCACGATCCCGACGAAGAAGAGCCAGACCTTCTCGACCGCTGAAGACAACCAGAATGCTGTGACAATCCGCGTTGCCCAGGGCGAGCGCGAAATGGCTGCAGACAACAAACTGCTCGGCCAGTTCGACCTCGTTGGCATTCCGCCAGCACCGCGCGGTGTTCCGCAGATCGAAGTGACCTTCGACATTGACGCCAACGGCATTGTTCAGGTTTCGGCCAAGGACAAGGGCACAGGCAAGGAACACCAGATCCGCATTCAGGCCTCTGGCGGTCTCAACGACGACGAGATCGAACAGATGGTCAAGGACGCTGAAGCCAATGCTGACGCCGACAAGAAGCGCCGCGAAACCGTGGAAGCCAAGAACCAGGCCGAAAGCCTTGTTCACTCTTCCGAAAAGTCGCTTGCTGACTATGGCGACAAGGTTTCCGAAGAAGAGCGCAATGCGATCTCTGAAGCCATTGCTGCCCTGAAGGAAGCAATCGAGAAGGAAGAGCCGGAGCTGGAGGACATCCAGGCCAAGACACAGACGCTGATGGAAACATCCATGAAGCTTGGTCAGGCCATGTATGAAGCTCAGCAGGCTGAAGAAGCAGCCGCAGGCGGCGAGCAGTCTGAAGCTTCCGGCAATGATGACGTTGTTGACGCCGATTACGAAGAAGTAAAAGGCGACGACGACGAAAAGAAGTCGGCCTGATAACCAAACCGGTGGGTTCGGGCAAAGCTCAAACCCACCGGGATACGGTCAAGCGGAGCTGACAAAAAATGGCAAAAGCTGATTATTACGAGACACTCGGTGTCGCCAAGGGCGCGGATGAAAAAGAGCTGAAAAGCGCTTTCCGCAAGCTGGCTATGAAATATCACCCGGACAAAAACCCGGATGATAGCAACGCCGAAGTCAAATTCAAAGAAATCAACGAAGCTTACGAAACGCTCAAGGACCCGCAAAAGCGCGCGGCCTATGATCGCTACGGCCATGCAGCCTTTGAAAATGGCGGTATGGGCGGCGGCAATCCATTTGGCGGCGGTGGTGCCGGCATGGGCGCTGGTGGTTTCTCCGACATTTTCGAGGACATCTTTGGCGAGATGATGGGTGGCGGTGGACGTCGCCGGTCTTCCGGTGGACGCGAACGCGGTGCCGACCTTCGCTACAATATGGAGATCAGCCTCGAAGAAGCCTATAAAGGCAAGACCGCGCAAATTCGTGTGCCGACCTCAGTTACTTGCGATGAATGCAGTGGCTCAGGTGCGAAGAAGGGTACGAAACCCACAACCTGTGCCACCTGTCAGGGTGCTGGTCGCGTGCGTGCCGCACAGGGCTTCTTCTCGATTGAACGCACCTGCCCGACCTGCCAGGGCCGTGGTCAAACGATCACCGATCCTTGCGGCAAGTGTCATGGCGAGGGCCGCGTTCAGGAAGAGCGCTCACTGTCGGTCAATATTCCAGCCGGCATTGAAGACGGCACACGCATTCGCCTGACAGGCGAAGGTGAAGCCGGTGCACGCGGAGGCCCCGCTGGTGACCTCTACATCTTCATGTCGGTCAAGCCGCATCAGTTCTTCCAGCGTGATGGCGCGGATCTTTACTGCTCCGTGCCGATCTCCATGACGACGGCGGCACTTGGCGGCAAGTTCGAGGTTTCGACTTTGGACGGCACCAAGTCCCGCGTGACAGTTCCCGAAGGCACGCAGGCTGGCAAGCAATTCCGCCTGAAGGGCAAGGGCATGCCGATCATGCGCTCCAGCCAGATGGGTGATCTCTACATTCAGATCATGATTGAGACACCGCAGAAGCTTTCCAAGCGCCAGCGCGAGCTGCTGCAGGAGTTCGAGGAGCTTTCCTCAAAGGAGAATAACCCTGAATCAGCCGGCTTCTTCTCACGCATGAAGGACTTCTTTGATCTGAGCGATTAAGGCCTTATACCAAGACGCCGGGTGACACATTCACCCGGCGTTTTCCGTATAGACCAAACTCAAAAACAGGCGTATCTGATTGCAGCGCAACAAATAACGAGTGCACGGCACAATTCAGGCCACAATCTTTCCAATATTTGATGTGAAAACGCACACGTCCGGCGGCTGACCGTCCGGCGCATGTCAACAAGTGGGCCTCCCACCTGAAAAGGTTCGAGACTCTTATCCAAGTAAATTGAAGTATGAAGCAAAACGAATCTCTGGCGGATTTTCAACACATTCCGGCTTTCACGCGCCGCAGTTTTCTGGCTGCCCTTTCCGCAACGGCACTGGTTACCTTCGAACGCTCTTCCTTCGCGCAAGGTGCGACAGCGCCAGCCCCCGTGGATGAGCCTGATTTCAATTTCGACATTCTTTCCGCTCAGATGAAAGAGGCTGCCGCCAAGCCTTACAAGACCCCTGCTGAGGTAGGCGGTTATCTGAGTGAGCTCAAATACGACGCCTATCGTCTGATTCGCTTCAATCCCGAGCACGCGCGCTTTACTGACATTGAAAACAGCAATTTCCGTCTTCATGCCTTCCACATGGGTTGGCTGTTCAAACGGCCGGTCGGGCTTTACGAAGTCTCGGACGGCAAGCAACGCCCGATGAACATCAACACCGATGATTTCATTTATGAGCGCGAAGCCCGCGAAGTTGTGCCGGAACATGCCCCACTGCCCGGCATTGCCGGTTTCCGTCTGCATAACCCGCTCAACCGCCCTGACATTTTTGACGAGTTGATCGCCTTCCAGGGCGCATCCTATTTCCGTGCGTTGGGGCGCGGCTCCAATTATGGCCTGTCTGCGCGTGGGCTGGCTATAAATACAGGCAGTTCGGAACCGGAAGAATTTCCTGATTTCACGAATTTCTATGTTGAGCGCCCGCAGCCCGGCGCAAAATCAATCACGGTTTACGCATCGTTGGAAAGCCCCTCGATTACCGGCGCCTACCAGTTCGTCATCACCCCCGGCGAAGACACCATTATCGAAACCACCGCCCGGCTATACCTGCGCGAGGACATTCCCCAGCTTGGTATTGCGCCGCTGACATCCATGTTCCTTTTTGCCGAGCGCAACCGTCACAAATTCGATGACTACCGCCCCAACGTGCATGATAGTGACGGGCTGGCGATTGAAACGCAGAACGGCGCCAAAATCTGGCGCCCGCTTTCCAACCCCTCGCGCCTGGCTTCAAGCTATTTCTCAGAGACTTCGCCAAAGAGTTTCGGGCTTTTCCAGCGTGACCGTGACTTCAAAAGCTTTCAGGACCCGTCCGCCAATTACGAGCGTCGTCCCTCCGTGCGCGTTGAGCCGATCAACGACTGGGGCAAGGGGGTCGTGCGGCTCGTCGAGATCCCGTCTGACCTTGAAGCCAACGACAATATCGTTGCCTTCTGGATGCCGGAAGGTGGCGGTGCCGCTGGCCAGGAAATGGAATTCAGATATCGCCTCATTTGGGGCGACCTGCCACCGGATGAAGATGCAGATCGCGCGTATGTGCTGGAGACACGTGCTGGCGTTGGTGGCGTATCTGGTGTGGAAAACACCGATGGAACACGCAAATTCGTTGTCGATTTCAAAGGCGGGCTGATTTCGAGACTTCCCGGCTCAGCGGCTGACACATTGAAGCCCATTTCCACCGCTAATGGCGGAGAGATAGTAAGGCAGGCCCTGTCTTTCATACCCCAAGAAGGCGTTTGGCGGCTGGTTCTTGATGTTTCAGCGGAAGCTGGAGCCACAGTGGAACTTGTTGCCCGACTTGAGGGTTATGGAAAAGTGCTGACCGAGGTTTGGGCTTATCAATGGATAAGCGAGTGATCCGCAAACCGTTGAAAACAATGCATATGAATGGTGGACGTAATGGAATTTGATGATTTGATTACAGGGCCCTGTGCTCTTCCCAATGCCCCCCTTTCCATGCCGAAACAACGGCTGGAAGGCCCAACCAGGGCGCGGTTCGGGCTGGCCTTCAAGCGCGTTTTCTCACCGCGCTTCCTTTCCGCCGTTCAGGTGAAGGCTGACTAACAATCATGTCTGGCATCTGGCTGGCTATTCTACGAACCCTCGCGGTGCTCTGCGCCGCAGCCATCGGTGTCAGCGCCTTTGTTATCTTCCTGCAGATCGGCAGTGTGGATGGTATAGGTGCGGCTGACATTGCGATGGCAGCACTTATTCTCATTTCCACCCTTTGGTTGGCATGGGGCGCAATACAGGGCCTGATCGGTCTTACGACCTTTGCGCGCCCACCACGCTATGACCGCAATGCGCCCATTAAAGGCCGCACTGTGATTTTGATGCCGGTCTATAATGAGGACCCGGTTGTCTCGCTTTCGCGGTTGGCCGCTATGGACAAATCGCTGGAACACACCCGCGATCCCGCTGAAATTCACTTTGCTGTTCTTTCCGATACACAGAAGGAAGATGTGGCTGATCTGGAAGAAGCCGCGTTTGCCCGGCTGGTGTATGAACGCAACGGCAGAGGACGTTTCTTCTATCGCCGCCGCACAAACAATACCGGCAAGAAGGCTGGCAATATCGAGGATTTCATCACGCGCTCTGGCGGGGCCTATCACTATGCGGTCATTCTGGATGCCGACAGCCTGATGGAAGGCGATACGATTTTGCAGATGATCCGCCGCATGGAGGCCGAGCCGCAGCTGGGACTTTTGCAGACGCTGCCCAAAATTGTGCGGGCGCATTCGCGTTTTGGGCGCGCCATGCAGTTTTCAGCTTCGTTTTTCTCGCCGGTTTTCTGCCGTGGGCTGGCGATGCTGCAAGGTGATACGGGTCCCTTTTGGGGGCACAACGCCATTGTGCGGGTGAGCGCATTTGCGCAATCCTGTGGTCTGCCTGCGCTGCGCGGAAAGCCCCCTTTCGGCGGTCACATCATGAGCCATGATTATGTGGAAGCTGCCCTGCTGGCACGTTCCGGCTGGATTGTGCGCGTGGATGATGACCTGGCAGGCTCTTATGAAGAAGGCCCGGAAAACATCATTGAACATGCCAAGCGTGATCGCCGCTGGTGCCAGGGCAATTTGCAGCATTCGCGGCTTCTCACGGCACCC
>JBNKQT010000131.1:0-3300 GCA_050297115.1 Ensifer sp.
GAAATGCGCCCGTGTAACCGGTGACGTGATGGGTAAATATCACCCGCACGGCAATGCCGCGATTTACGATGCGCTTGCCCGTATGGCGCAGGATTGGTCGCTGCGTCTTCCGCTGATTGATGGGCAGGGAAACTTTGGCTCGGTCGACGGGGACCCGCCAGCGGCTGAACGCTATACCGAGTGCCGTTTGGAAAAGGCTGCGCACTCGCTTCTGGACGATCTCGACAAAGATACAGTCGATTACCGTGACAACTATGATGGCACGCTGAGTGAACCTGTTGTTGTTCCTGCGAAGTTTCCAAACCTTCTGGTCAATGGTGCAGGTGGCATCGCCGTTGGTATGGCCACCAATATTCCTCCGCATAACCTGTCTGAAGTGATTGATGCCTGCGTTGCAATCATCGACAACCCGGCAATCGATCTTATTGATTTGATGCAATATATTCCGGGTCCGGACTTCCCGACAGGTGCGATTATTCTGGGGCGCTCCGGCATTCGGTCGGCCTATGAAACGGGTCGTGGTTCTGTGGTGATGCGCGGACGTGCACATGTGGAGCCGATGCGTGGTGATCGAGAGCAGATTATCATCACCGAAATTCCCTATCAGGTGAACAAATCGACGATGATCGAGAAAATGGCCGAATTGGTGCGCGAGAAGCGCATTGAGGGCATTTCCGATATTCGTGACGAGTCCGACCGAGAAGGTTACCGCGTCGTCATCGAGCTGAAACGCGATGCTGTTGCGGATGTTATTCTCAACCAGCTTTATCGCTATACACCTTTACAGACATCTTTTGGCTGCAACATGGTGGCGCTGAATGGTGGCAAGCCGGAACAGCTAACGCTGATTGACATGCTGAAGGCCTTTGTGGCCTTCCGCGAGGATGTTGTCAGCCGCCGCACAAAATATCTGCTGCGTAAGGCGCGCGATCGCGCGCATATCTTGGTTGGTCTGGCGATTTCGGTTGCCAATATCGATGAGGTTATCAACCTGATCCGTCGTGCGCCTGATCCGCAAACGGCACGTGAGCAGTTGATGGAACGCCGTTGGCCTGCCAAGGACGTTGAAGCGCTGATCCGCTTGGTGGACGATCCCCGTCATACCATCAATGAAGATCTGACCTATAATCTCTCCGAAGAGCAGGCACGCGCAATCCTTGAATTGCGGTTGTCACGTTTGACGGCGCTTGGTCGCGATGAAATCGGCGACGAACTGAATACGATCGGCGATGAAATTCGTGACTACCTGGAGATTCTGGGTTCTCGTGTCCGCATTCAGACCATCGTGAAAGACGAACTGGCAGCCGTGAAGGAAGAATTCGGCACGCCGCGTCGTACCGAGATTGCCGAGGGCGGTCCGGATATGGACGATGAGGACTTGATTGCACGCGAGGAAATGGTGGTGACCGTTTCGCATGCGGGCTATATCAAGCGAGTACCTTTGACCACCTATCGGGCGCAGCGCCGGGGTGGCAAGGGCCGGTCCGGCATGTCGACGCGCGATGAGGATTTTGTCACGCGGCTATTTGTTGCCAATACGCATACGCCGGTTCTGTTCTTCTCGTCGCGTGGCATTGTCTACAAGGAGAAGGTCTGGCGTCTGCCAATTGGCACACCGCAGTCGCGCGGTAAGGCGTTGATCAATATGTTGCCGCTGGAACAGGGCGAACGGATCACAACGATCATGCCTCTGCCTGAGGACGAGACGACCTGGGAAAACCTGGACGTGATGTTTGCGACGACGCGCGGCACTGTGCGCCGGAACAAGCTTTCTGATTTCGTTCAGGTCAACCGGAACGGCAAGATCGCCATGAAACTGGACGAGGGGGATGAAATCCTTTCGGTTGAAACCTGCACAGAACTCGATGATGTGCTGTTGACGACAGCACTTGGTCAGGCGATCCGTTTCCGGGTGGACGATGTTCGCGTGTTTGCGGGTCGTAATTCCATCGGTGTGCGTGGTATCAATCTGGCCGAAAATGACGGCATGATTTCCATGACTATTCTCGGCCACGTTGATGCGGAAGCGTCTGAGCGCGCGGCCTATCTGAAACGTGCCGCATCTGAGCGACGCGCATTGGGTGGCGATGAGGAAGAAGTGGCGCTGGTTGGAGAGGACGTCAGCGATTTGGCTGATCTTTCCGAGGAGCGGTATCAGGAACTTAAAGCTCGCGAGCAGTTTGTGCTGACAATTTCCGAACGCGGCTTTGGCAAGCGGTCTTCGTCTTACGACTTCCGTATCTCGGGTCGTGGTGGCAAGGGTATTCGAGCGACCGACACTTCAAAAACCGGCGAAATTGGCGAGCTTGTTGCAGCCTTCCCGGTTGAGGAAGACAACCAGATTATGCTGGTTTCGAACCGCGGGCAGCTTATCCGGGTTCCGGTTGACGGTATTCGCATAGCAAGCCGGGCTACCAAGGGTGTGCGTGTGTTCACGACAGCCAAGGATGAAAAAGTTGTTTCCGTTGAACGGATTAGCGATCCGGAGCAGGAAGACGAGGACGTGGTTGAAGGGGATGTATCACCGGATAGTGATGCAGTTTCGCCGGCTGCAGAGGGCGGAGAAACGCCTGAGGCTTGATCTCCATTTTGAATACGAAAAAAGCCGGGCGCAGGGAAGCGTCCGGCTTTTTTGTTTGGACTGGAATTGGAGGTCGACAGTCCTGGAATTAGAGAATGCTGTAACGCTTGTGCGGCGCTTCGCTGTCTGATTCGCGGCGCATTTCGGTGATGGAAGCGAACACGGAACCAACAAACATTGCACTGATCAGTGTTGCCAGGAGTGTTGTAGCGATAATCATTTTTCTTCCCTTCCGTTAATCTGGTTATGACTTTACCGGGCGTTTTTGGTGGGCGCTGTTACACGCGTAACAAGGCGGTGTCCGGCCATGAATTCGCTGGCCAGCTCAATGGTCGCAGCGGCGGAAATGGCTGCAAAAACTGATATTGAAATGATGACGACCAGCATTTGTTCCTCTTGAAATTCGTAAGTCTTCGTCTTCGGCTATGAACAAACATTATGTTTTGGCTGCTGAAGCGACCTTGAACGGTGCGTTCATCTGCCGTTCATTGCCCATTTTGCTTGCAGAGCGCATGCTTCCGTGACAAAAGGCACAGCCATGAAAACGGCATTTTATCCCGGTTCTTTTGATCCGATGACCAATGGGCACCTTGATGTGCTGCTTCAGGCCTTGAACGTTTGCGAACGGCTGGTGGTGGGTATTGGTGTGCACCCGGGCAAAGTGCCGATGTTTGATTTTGATGAGCGTGCGTTGCTCATCAAGAAATCAATTGGCGGTG
>JBNKQT010000132.1:0-9818 GCA_050297115.1 Ensifer sp.
CTGCTGCCGGTCGAGCAGGCTGACGTCCTCGCGCCGCGCGCGCGGCGCCACGGGCTTCAGTTCCTCCAGAATGAGCTGGGTATTCTCCAGCCATTCCGTGTAGGGATGCATCGACGCCATCTGCCGCTTGATCTCCTCGTCGGAGACGATGCGGCCCTCTTCCATGTCGATCAGCAACATCTTGCCAGGCTGCAAACGCCACTTGGTCACGATATTGTCTTCCTCAACCGGCAACACGCCGGCCTCAGAAGCCATGATCACACGATCATCCGCAGTCACAACATAACGCGCCGGGCGCAGACCGTTACGGTCAAGCGTCGCACCAATCTGGCGACCATCGGTGAAGGCAACGGCAGCCGGGCCATCCCAAGGCTCCATCAATGCAGCATGGTATTCGTAGAATGCCTTGCGCTCATCACCCATCAGCTGGTTGCCAGACCATGCTTCCGGAATCAGCATCATCACGGCATGCGCCATGGAATAGCCACCACGCACAAGGAATTCGAGCGCATTGTCAAAGCAAGCCGTATCCGACTGGCCTTCGTAGGAGATTGGCCAGAGCTTGGAAATATCCTCACCAAAGAGCGGCGAGGAAACCGAAGCCTGACGCGCCGCCATCCAGTTCACATTGCCGCGCAGCGTGTTGATCTCACCATTATGCGCCACCATGCGATACGGGTGCGCCAGCTTCCATGACGGGAAAGTATTGGTGGAGAAACGCTGGTGAACGAGTGCCACAGCCGACTGGAAGCGCTCGTCCTGCAGGTCCTTGTAATATGCACCAACCTGATAGGCCAGGAACATACCCTTGTAGACAATGGTCGTCGACGATAGCGACACGAAATAAAAGCCGTTATCGCGGCCTTCCGTCTCGCCATAAATGCGGTTGGAAATCACCTTGCGCAGTGTGAAAAGGCGACGTTCAAATTCGTTCTGGTTTGCAACCCCGTTGCCCATGCCAATAAACAGCTGAACGTGATATGGCTCCGTCGCCGCAATTTCAGGCGCCTTGGAAAGCGAGGAATTGTCGACAGGCACATCACGGAAACCAAGCAGAACCTGACCTTCAGAGCCGATCACCTCAGCAATAATATCCTTCAGGTGACCGCGCAGCGTCTCGTCCTG
This sequence comes from Ensifer sp., assembly GCA_050297115.1. GTDB lineage: Bacteria > Pseudomonadota > Alphaproteobacteria > Rhizobiales > Rhizobiaceae > Ensifer_A. The sequence goes on from JBNKQT010000132.1 coordinate 1,126, forward strand.
CGGCATAAAGAGGTAGCCGACAGCATATTCGCCAGCCTTTGGCAAAGTCACACCATGAGCCGCCATTTCTTCACGGAAGAAACGGTCGGGAATTTGCACGAGCATACCCGCACCATCACCCATCAGCGGATCAGCGCCGACAGCGCCACGGTGCGTGAGGTTTTCAAGCATGAACAGACCGTCTTTCACGATCTGATGCGACTTCTCGCCCTTCATATGCGCAACAAAGCCAACACCGCAGGCATCATGCTCGTTCAGCGGATCATACAGCCCCTGTTTGGGAGGCAGACCGTTCGGAAATGTCGTCGTTTTCGCAACAACACTGGCGTTGTTTGCGGTCTCACGACCCGAAATCTGCGATGGCGTCGCTTGCGTCATCTTCGTCCCTCCTGAACATACCCGCATATGATCTTTGTGCGGAATTTGCTGTCTCTCAGGCCGGTCTTTTAACCAACCCGCTTGTCTTTTACATCCCTGCTTCGCAGCCGCATAGCCCCGCACCGCATTGTTCGTGCGGGGTGAGGCTCGCGCTTTTGCCTTGAATGTGGTCACACTTGTGTCCCTTGCTGACCCTATACGGCAATCGACCAAAGCGTCCAAGGCCGGATTAGCAAGAACTTTCAAGCATGTGTACGGCCTCAAGGCCAAAATAGGACAGCAAGACTGTCCTATTTCTCATGTTCTATGCCAGAAACATGGGTGGATCGCAAGAGCCGTACAATAATTTATTAACGCGAAAATGTGGGAAATTTCAAATTCTTGACCGCTTGGGAAATATTCTTGCGCACTTTACACCCATTGGTTTGCATTCCTGAAAATCCAAGACAAACTCAAGCCATATCAGGGCAAAAGCTTGCACATCGCCAGCGAAGGCATAATCTGGCCCCTCGCGACTTCAAATCAAGATAATCACGGAAGACCAAATGTTCTTTGCATCCGACAATTGGGCGGGCGCCCACCCCAAAATTGCCAAAAGACTATCCACAGAGGCCGGTGGCTTTGCCGCAGCTTATGGGGCAAGCGCATTGGACAAAAAAGTCGAGGCAAAGTTCAACGAAATCTTTGAGCGCGAAGTCGCCGTTTATTTTGTCTCCACCGGCACCGCGGCAAACTCTCTCGCCCTTGCCAGCGTCGGACGTCCCGGTGGCGTCATCTTCTGCCATGAAAGTGCACATGTGTTCATGGATGAGTGCGGCGCGCCCGGTTTTTTCTCCGCCGCCGCCCGCCTCGCCCCCGTTGACGGCCCGGATGGCAAGATTGATCCCAAACAACTCGAACGCGTCATCGGCAACTTCCCCCCGGATTTCGTGCACGCAGGCCAGCCCATGGCCATCACCATCACCCAATCGACTGAAAGCGGAACGGTCTATTCTCTCGACGAGATTGCGACGATGTCCGATATCGCCAGAAAACATGGCGTACCACTTCACATGGACGGTGCCCGCTTCGCCAACGCCATGCAGGCATTGGGCACAACACCAGCTGAAATGACCTGGAAACGCGGCGTCGACATCCTTTCCTTCGGCGCCACCAAAAACGGCTGCTGGTGCGCCGAGGCCATCGTCTTCATGAACCCGGATGATGCCCGCCAGCTCCCCTTCATTCGCAAACAGTCCGCCCAGCTCTTTTCCAAGACCCGCTTCGTGGCCGCCCAGTTCGACGCCTATTTCGAGGATGGCCTGTGGACAGACCTCGCAACACAGGCAAATTCCATGGCCGACCAATTGCGCGCAGGGCTCGCCGCATCCAACACCGCCTCACTCGCCTGGCCCACCCAGACCAATGAGGTCTTCGCACTGGTCAAGAAGTGGAAAGCCGAAGAACTTCGCAACAAAGGCGCGATCTTCTACGACTGGCACGGCGTGCCGGAATACCTTCACAATACGATGGAAAAAGACGACATCCTCATTCGCCTCGTCACCTCTTTTGCAACTTCGCAAGATGAGATCGACCAGTTCGTTGGCGCATTGACCTGAAATCTCACACTCCGTTCACGGTTGTTTGAACGCCGATAACGCGCGCTTGATTTCCAAGTGAACGCCGGTTCTGAAATGTTGTTCTCAACGGGCAAGGAATTCCGGCCCGACACAATTTGGAAATGCGAACAACACTTGAGGAGTTATCAATGTCTGCAAAAACCGTCATCAGCGCATCCACTCTCGCCAGCGCCGTTGCCTTGGCTGTTACAGCCACCACTTTGGTCGCCACACCGGCTGCCGCTGCCGCCAAGGAAAAATGCTACGGTGTATCGCTGGCCGGCAAGAACGATTGCGCTGCTGGCCCCGGCACATCCTGCGCTGGCACCTCCAAGGTCGACTACCAGGGCAACGCCTGGAAATATGTTGAAAAAGGCACCTGCTCCACCATCGAACTTCCCGGCGACCGCAAGGGTGCCCTTGAAGCACTCGATCGCGACATTCCAGCTTAATCCCCCATCCATCTAAGCTGTGATGCGTGGAGCCGGCACATTGCGGGCTCCACGGTCCTTTTACAAAGGAGCCAATCATGACAATCAGCCATATCACCAAGTCAAATTTTCCCGATTTTGCAATGCCAGCACGTGCCGGGGCGGGCCTCAAAGCCCAGCACGCCGACGCAATCCTCGCTGACGATTACAAAATCGGTTTTCTCGAAGTCCACGCCGAAAACTATATGGGCGCTGGCGGCCACCCCCACCGCACACTCACCCGCATGCGGGAAAACTTCCCCCTCTCCATCCATGGCGTCGGCCTGTCGATCGGGTCGGAAAAGGGATTGAACCCAGCCCATCTCGAACGCCTGGCAAATGTCGTAAAACGCTATGAACCAGCCCTCGTGTCCGAACACCTTGCATGGTCCACCCACGACGACAGCTATTTTAACGACCTGCTCCCCGTTCCCTACGACGAGGAAACTTTGAACATCGTCTGCGAGCACATCGATCGCGTGCAGGAAGCTCTTGGCCGCAAGATGCTGCTTGAAAATCCATCTACCTATGCAGCCTTTGAGCGCTCCACCATGAGTGAGACCGACTTCATCCGCGAAATCGCCACCCGCACCGGCTGCGGCCTCCTGCTCGACGTCAACAACGTCCTTGTCTCCTCCGTCAACCATGGCTTCAGCGCAATGCGTTACCTCGTCGATTTCCCCATCGAGCTGGTCGAAGAAGTCCACCTCGCTGGCCATGCCGAAGATGAAGATGACGATGGATCCCGCCTGTTGATCGACGCCCACGACCGCCCGGTCGACGACCACGTCTGGGCACTTTACGAAAGCCTCATTCAGCGCACCGGCCCTCTGCCAACGCTTATTGAGTGGGACAACGATATTCCCGATTGGCCGATCCTGCGTCGCGAAGCCGAACTGGCCGATGCCATACTCGACCGCTGCAGCCGCCCGCTTGGTGTTCGTCATGGCTGAATTTCAGCAAATGTTCTCCAGCGCCCTGCTGGATGCAGAAGCCGACATTCCAGCTGGCCTCAAGGCCCCCAACGGCGGGTCGGCCAATCGCCGCTTCGCAGTCTATCGAAACAATGTGACCCACAGCCTGGTCAATGCGCTGGCCGATATCTTTCCATCCATCCAGTCACTGGTTGGCGAGGAATATTTCCGGGCCATGGCTCGCATTTATGTAGAGAAAAACCCACCGCGTTCGCCCATGCTTTTCGAATACGGCGCCACCTTTGCCGAATTCATCGAAGAGTTCGAACCCGCAAAAAAGCTGCCCTACCTGCCCGACGTCGCCCGGCTCGAGCGCCTCTGGCTCGACGCCTTCCACGCGGCCGACGCAACACCGCTCGATAGTGCATTGCTTGCAGCAGTAGAGCCCGAAAAGCTTGGCGACATACGCTTCACTGCCCACCCGGCAACGCGCCTGCTGCGCTCCACCTACGCCGCGGTTACCATCGTTTCACGAAGCCGTCAGGCAGCCTCCATGGAAGGCCTCAACGCCACCGATCCGGAATTCGGCTTGGTCACCCGTCCCGAATTCGACCCCATCATCTACAACCTGCCGGAAGGCGATTTTGTTTTCTTCGAACATCTCATCGACGACGCAACATTGGGCGAAGCCGCCGGTATTGCGATGGAAACGGACGCATCCTTCGACCTTTCCGGCGCAATAACAAATATGATTTCAGCCGGTGCGTTCACCGCGATTAAGCCTTGAGGGAGGTCTTATCCAATGACATTTATCCAACAACTGACAAAGCTTCATAACTCGGTCTTCAAAATCGTTGAACGTCTCACCGATGGCTGGTTCCTGGGCCTCCTTGCACGTTTCGTTTTCTTCGGCGTGCTCTATTTCTATTTCCTCAACTCCTTTGGCACCAAAGTCGGCGAAGGTTTCCTCGGTTTTTTCTCCATTCAGGATGGTGCCTATTACCAAATCGCCCTGCCCGCAGTGGAAGAAGCAGGCGGCGATGTCGAGGCCGTCTCCTTCCTGCCATGGGGCCTGATTGTCTTCCTTGGCACCTACACAGAATTCCTGTTGCCGCTCATGGTGGTTCTCGGCCTCTTCACCCGCATTGCCGCTGCAGGCATGATTGGCTTCATTGCCGTCCAAACCATCGTCGACATTACTGTCCATCAGGTAGGCACGGAAACAATTGGCGCGCTCTTCGACCGCTTCTCCGACAGCCTCATTATGGACCAACGCACCCTTTGGCTGTTCCCGCTGATCTATCTCATTGTAAAAGGAGGCGGCGCCGTGTCACTTGACTGGCTCCTGACCAGGATGTTTGCCAAAAACACTCAAGCAGACACAACACCGGCAACAATGTCCGCAACTTGATGCAGGTCATCCAGCACATCAACGCATAACCCCCTGATCTCCTCGGTCGGTTCCAAGAGATCAGGCACCATAATCGTCATCATACCCGCCGCCTTCGCCGCCCGTATGCCATTGTGCGAATCCTCCAGCGCCAGGCAGTTTTCCGGCGAAACACCAAGCCGCGCCGCCGCCAGCAAAAATGCATCCGGTGCGGGCTTGCTCGCAGAATAGTCTCCTTGCGCAATCACATAATGAAACCTGTCAGCCAGCAAAAACGCCGCGAGATTGCGATGCGCCTTTTCATGCATGGATGAGGTTGCAATCGCACGCGGTATCTTGGCCTGATCAAGCGTATCGAGAAGCTCCAGGACACCGGCTTTCAAAGCCAGCCTTACCGTCAAAAGCTCCGAATAATGTTCAAGCCATGTGCTGCGAAACGCATCAAGAGGAAACTGGTCTCCAAAATGGCGCCGCATATGCTCGCGGATTTCCGGCCATGCCCGCCCGATCAGCGTGCTGAAAAGCGTCCAGTCCACCATTTCACCATGCTCCGCAGCCGCGGAAACTGCGGATTCAAAAGACAGAACTTCGGTATCAAACAAAAGCCCGTCCATATCAAAGACAACAGCGTGGAGTGTGTTGGGTAACTTCATGAAACGCCTCCCAAAATAGAAAATGCCCCGGCAAGCCGGGGCATCATTATGGCATAAATCTCAAAAAAAGATCAGAGCTTTCCAGAACGCTGCTGGAACATCATGAACGTATCGAATGTGTGCTCGGCAACCTGCATCCAGGTGTAAGCATCCTTCTTGAACGCCAGATGTGAGTCATACATCTTCTTGAACGCCGGGCTTTGCTCGGACAGTTCAGCATAGGTCTCAACAGCAGCAGCATAAGCTGCTTCCATGATTTCCTGGCTGTACGGACGAAGCTGTGTGCCGCTGCCAACCAGTTCCTTCAGAGCCGGCAGGTTCTTCACGTCATACTTGGCCATCATGTTGGTGTTGGCGTATGCGCAAGCATTCTCCAAAGCTGCCTTATAATGGTCCGGCAGGTCGTTATACTTGTCCAGATTGAACACAGCATGCAAGGTCGGGCCAGATTCCCACCAACCCGGGTAGTAGTAGTACTGGGCAACCTTGTTGAAGCCGAGCTTCTGGTCATCATACGGGCCAACATATTCAGCACCGTCGATCGTACCCTTTTCAAGTGCAGGATAGATATCACCGCCAGGAATGGAGGTCGGAACAACGCCAAGCTTTGCGAAGATCTTGCCGCCCATGCCACCGATACGGAACTTCAGACCCTGCAGGTCGTCAATCGTGTTGATTTCCTTGCGGAACCAGCCACCCATCTGACAACCGGAGTTACCTGCAGGCAGAGCATAGAGGCCCTGTGTCGCGAGGAACTCGTTCGCCAGTTCGTTACCACCGCCCTGATAGAGCCATGCATTCTGCAGGCGGTCGTTCAAGCCAAACGGAATAGCGCAGGGCACCGCGTAGGCCGGATCCTTGCCCCAGAAGTAGTAAAGTGCAGTGTGGGCTGCTTCTACAGTGCCGTTAGCCACAGCGTCAGCCACCTGAAGTGCAGGCACCAGTTCGCCCGGGCCATAAGTTTCAATCTTGAACTTGCCATCGGTCAAGGCTGCAACCTGCTCGGCAACATCCGGCGCACCGCCCCACAGCGTATCAAGTGATTTCGGGAACGAAGACGCCAAGCGCCAGGTAATCTCAGGATTTTCCTGCGCGATAGCAGGTGCGGCAAGCGCGGTAGCCGCAGCACCGGTGCCGACAACACCGGCCTTTTTCATAAATGAACGACGATTCATGTTATACCTCCCAGTACAAAATATCTGCGTTGGCTCCTACCAGACGCAGCGTCAGACACGAACTAACCATTTTGCCCGCAAGGTTTCAAGCGCATATACCCGTCAAACATTCGACTTTAGTATAATTCACTGCTCTCATCCTTAACGAAGCAGATTTGATTTGACAAAAGGCAGCCGACGAAGCGCGGCAAACCGCACTCCGGCATCCATCTGAGTGAAAATAAGGAGTTGAAGATCGCTCAGCGAACGATGCTGAAGCTCAATTCAGCCCCAACGGGTTCGAGTGATTCGAAGGCCACGCCATCAGCGGGCGCAAGCGACATCAACGCCTTGCCGCTGTGATCCGCCAGCACCACAAGCCCGCCGTCCTGTTCCAGCCATGTTGCTGCACTTGAAAGGCCATTCCACACGCTGTCACACTCACGCGCGGCATCAAAAGCCTTGCTGTTGTTAGTCAAAGCCGCTCCGCGCTTCACAATACATGCCTCGCCGGAGGAAAGATTGGCGACAGCATATTCACGAGTGTCACTTTGGGGAATCGAGCTGGATGTAAACGGATCGATATTCTGCGTGTAGGGGTCTGGCATCAGATACAGTCCGACACCGCCCACCACCAATGCACCGACCAAAATCCCGATTTTCATACGCTGCTCCACTTCTTGCAATGAAGTCTGCGCGCTGAATCTTTATCAAACCTTACCAAAAGGCCAATCGGTTAATCTTTCTTACCAGATTATGAATCCGCCTCATCGAAAGGCGTCTCAGGCACCGGTGTCACCGGCCGCCCCTCGCCAAACCAGCTGATCAAGTTTTCAGCCACCAGGTCAGCCATAGCGTTGCGGGTCGGCACTGACGCCGATGCCACATGCGGCAACAAGCAGGCGTTATCCAGTTTCAACAACCGCTCTGGTACATTCGGCTCGTCCTGAAAAACATCCAGCCCCGCTGCTGCAATCGTGCCTGCCTCCAACGCATCTGCCAGATCGTCCTCGTCCACAGTCCAACCGCGCCCGACATTGATCAGCACACCGCCAGCGCCCAGATGTTTGAGAATATCAGCATTGACTGTTTTGTAGGTCTGCTCAGTTTTCGGGACGATGCAAATCAACGTATCACAGCCCTCAGCCAACGATGACAGATCAGGGTAGTAAGTATAGCCAACATCGCGACGCGGTGTTCGCGTATGATAGGAAATCGGCATGCCGAAAGCTTCCAGACGCTTGGCTATCTCCAGCCCAATGCGCCCCAAACCGTATATGCCAACCTCGCGCCCCCTCAATGAGAGCGGCGACAGCGCAAAGGCCCCATCCTTCACCCAGTGCCCCTCGCGCAACCAGTTTTCAGCCTTTGGCAGCTGGCGCACCGTGTTCAAAAGCAACCCGACAGCCGTGTCGGCAACCTCTTCATTCAACACATCCGGCGTGTTGGTCACGATCACACCCCTGGCCGCAGCCGCCGCCACATCAACACCATCATAGCCAACACCAAAATTGGCGATAATCTGAAGGTTCGGCAGGGCATTGATCAACCCACTCGAAACACTGTTGAAGCCAGCAACACCGCGGATTTTCTGCGCCGTCTCGGCATCAAGCAATGCAGGGTCAGCCCGCGCAATCGTCACAATGTCAAAAATGCCGTTGATTTTCTCAATCACACGCGGATGAATTTTGCCTGCAATGAGGACTTTGGTCTTGGTCATAGAACTTCCAGATCAACGCTGCAGGGGAACAGTCGATTGCCGAATACGCATTTCCGGCTTTATCAGGTGCAGCCCGTCCGGCTCGTGGCTGCCGGAAAGCTTGTCCAACAGCGCGCGCGCTGCAAGCCGCCCCACCTCCGACTGACCGTTCCACACGGTGGTCAATGCAGGTGTAGCAATTGAAGCCTCTTCAAGGTCGTCATAACCGGTTACAGAAATGTCCTTGCCCGGCACAAGACCGGCGCGCGCAAGACCGCTCATGAAACCAATTGCCACAAGGTCATTCCAGCATACTGCAGCGGTCGGCTTCTGCGGCAGCGAGAGAAAATGTACTGCAGCCTCAAACCCGCCCTCTTTCGTGCGTGGCCCGGCAATGCGCAGTTTTGGGTCCACCGGCAACCCCGCCTTTTTCAAGG
>JBNKQT010000133.1:0-3528 GCA_050297115.1 Ensifer sp.
GGGAATTTGCGGATCGATTCCACGAGATATTGGTAGGGTTCAGCCTCACCGGTAATCATCTTGCCAAACTGTGGAATGGCCTTGAATGACCATTGATCGTAAAATTTATCGAGCAAAGGCATCTCAACGTCTGAGAATTCCAAAACGAGCAGCCGACCACCACGTTTCAATACGCGGTGAGCCTCTTTCAGGGCAACATCGATATGCGGCACATTGCGGATGCCGAAAGCGATTGTGTAGGCGTCGAAGGAATTATCCTCAAAGGGAAGCTTTTCGGCATTGGCTTCCACAAAGTCTAGATTTTCGGAAAGACCCTTCTTGGCCGCGCGCTCTTCGCCCACGCCCAGCATGGAACCGTTGATATCAAGCACGGTCACATGGGCCTTGCGGTCGGATGCTTCAACAATGCGAAAGGCGATGTCTCCCGTCCCGCCAGCCACATCGAGACCGCGATAGTCAGATGACTTGCGCGGGTTCAATGCCGCCACCATGGCGTCTTTCCAGGCGCGGTGCATGCCTGCCGACATGACATCATTCATGATGTCGTAGCGCTTGGCGACCTTGTGAAATACATCGTTGACGAGACCTTGTTTTTCACCATCCTGCACCTGACGAAAACCATAGGATGTTTCCATGCCGCCGTCTGCGGTTGTGCGGGCCTCAGCCATGTTCAAACTCCACTCAAATTCATCTTGTCGCACCATAGCCCAAGCGTTCACTTGACGCTATTGACCAGCCTGCGGCATTTGGTGCCGATGTCTATAAACCAGTTTACGCGCTGATCAAACAGGAGATCGCAAGCGATGCCGGAACTGCCAGAGGTTGAAACGGTCAAGCGTGGCCTTGCGCCCACAATGGAGGGTGCGCGTATTCATAAACTGGAACTGCGCCGTGCCGATTTGCGCTTTCCATTTCCGGATGGTTTTGCAGCGGTTCTGGCGGGCCGAAAGATTGAGGCACTTGGGCGGCGTGCAAAATATCTCCTCATGCAAATTGAAGGTGGTCATACGGTGATTGCTCATTTGGGCATGTCCGGTTCGTTCCGCGTAGACAAAGGTGAGGGCGTCGCCAGTCCCGGCCAGTTTCATCATGAGCGTTCCAAGAATGAAAAGCATGACCATGTCATTTTCCATCTGGATACGGGCGAGAGCCGTGCCAGAGTCATTTATAATGATCCCCGCCGTTTCGGTTTTATGCTTCTGACAGAGACGGCGTCGTTGGCCGATCACCCGATGATCCGCAATCTGGGGCCTGAGCCCACAGGCAATAGCCTGTCTGCCGATTATCTTGCGAGCGTATTTGCAAACAAGAAACAGCCGCTGAAGACCGCTTTGCTGGATCAGGCCAATATTGCGGGTTTGGGCAACATATATGTGTGCGAGGCGCTTTACCGCGCTCGCCTTTCGCCCACGCGCTTGGCAGGTACGCTTGTTGGCAAAACGGGAAAGCCCTCCGCCAAGCTCCCGCTTCTGGCCAACACCATTCGCGATGTGATTGCCGAGGCCATTCAGTCAGGTGGCTCAAGCCTGAGAGATCATATTCAAACGGATGGCTCACTTGGCTATTTTCAGCACAATTTCGCGGTTTATGATCGCGAGGGAGAACCTTGCCGGAGCGAAGGATGTGGCAAGCCCTTGAAGCGAATTGTACAGGCGGGGCGCTCGACATTTTATTGTGCGCGCTGCCAAAAGTGATAATTGGGTGGTAAACGGGCTTGGGGTTGCAAAAAGCGCGGCTGAATCGAATTTGCGCGTTGACTGTGAGCCTCTTTCCGGTTATACGCCGCCCACACTTAGGAAAAACCGCTTTTGGCGGGATTTCTGGAAAGCTCCCAAACAGCTTCGACGTTCGATCGCATACGATGATGTGCGGCGGGGCAGAGTTTGGTTCGAATTTGTAAGAGAGGCACAAATGGCCAATACAGTTTCGGCGAAAAAGGCGACCCGCAAGATTGCCCGCCGCACCGCAGTTAACAAAGCGCGCCGCTCGCGCGTCCGTGGCTTCATCCGTAAGGTTGAAGAAGCGATCGCTTCTGGCGACAAGTCCGCAGCGCAGGAAGCTCTTCGCGTTGCTCAGCCTGAGCTGATGCGCGCCGCAGGCAAAGGCGTGATGCATTCCAACACTGCATCCCGCAAGGTTTCGCGCCTGGCAAACCGCGTAAAGGCAATCTAAGCCAATACGCCTTCAGATTTGGAATACGTGATGAGCCTGGCCCTGCGCCGGGCTTTTCAGATTCTGCTTTTTGCAGAGAAAACACTTGCTTTATACGTTAGGCGGCTAACGACACCTGCAGCATTTAGTGGGTTATTTTTGGTCACGTCGACACATTTTGAGTGACATTCACGTGACATGAATTATCTTTTATTTTCAATGATTTGGGGGAGGTTGAGCGACTCGCTCATACTTTACTCAAGGTCAGTTTGCCGTAAATGTGAGTCAAGCTGAAATTTTTATTTTTTTATTTTGTTCGCGCTCTTACCCCCGCTTTTTTGAATCCCATTGATTCAAAAGCGATTCTTCCACACGGCATTTTGCCGGATTCAAATGGGGGCAAAGAGTCAATGGCCGAAGGTTAAAAATGTCTGAAAAACCGGATTGAATTTTGGTTTTGATCCTGCCTTAATAAGCCCATCAAAGGGCGGGGACAGTTTGGAAATAGCGGTTTCCAAATTGACATTTTGGCCCGGTTTTACCGGGCTTTGCAACCTTTGTTACGGTTCTACTCAGGGTCGTATTTTCAAACTTGGCAAAGACGTTTGGCGGGCTTTTTGTGTAAAGGCCCGGGCGGGTGATTTTTGCCGGATCGGTGGGAAAAGCAAGGAGAGTTTGAAAGCGAAGAAATTGGCAGGAACGGAAGTGCAAACCAAGAGACGAGGCGGTTTGCATATCGAAGCGGCGATAACCGGACCAATGGTGGCAAGTAACAGTTGATCAGACCTCTCGGGGACAGAAGAGCTGGTTGGCGATACGTACTCTGGTTTAGCTGCAACACGTGACAAGAAATCGGGGGCAATTTCGGGATGATCCTTGAAAGCCTCCACGACAAATGAGGCGGCATGATGCGTTTGCAGGCGAATAATAATACGCAGGCTCAAGGTAAAGCGGAACCGGGCATGCAAGATAAACAGACTTCGGGGGAATACGGGGAAATGAAGAATAGTGAGCTCTTCGAGCGCTTCAGTGCACGCTTGAAAGCAAAGGTCGGGCCTGATGTGTACTCTAGCTGGTTTGGCCGATTGAAACTTCATTCCATCTCAAAGAGCGTTGTACGCCTGACCGTACCCACGACGTTTCTCAAGTCCTGGATCAACAATCGTTATCTTGATCTGATCACGTCTCTGTTTCAGGAAGAAAACAGCGAGATTCTCAAGGTTGAAATTCTGGTTCGCAGTGCCATGCGTGGCGCGCCTGTCAAACAGGACGCAGCCGAAAACTCCGATCGCACAACAGCAGAGATTGGCCAGCAGGCAGCGCCCAAGCGCCATCATGCCCAGCCGATTTCACAGCCTGCTTTGACCGCAGTTTCCA
>JBNKQT010000134.1:0-3391 GCA_050297115.1 Ensifer sp.
CAACCTCATTTATGAGTTCGTGACCTAAACCGTTTGAATAACTGTCAGCGAATTGCATTTTAAATTTCAGCCCGTTAGACAGATTGCAATCCTATCAGAACATCGGAGATATCCCCCCAATGGCAGACGATCTTTTTCCGCTTGGTCCCGACCAGACGCCCTATCGCAAAATTTCCAGCGATTACGTATCAGTCGACACATTCAAGGGGCAGGAAATATTGAGCGTCGAGCCGGAGGGTATTCGCCTGCTGGCAGAAACAGCACTCTCCGACATCAACCACATGCTGCGCCCCGGGCACCTGAAACAGCTCGCCAGCATTCTGGAAGACCCAGAAGCAACAGAGAATGACCGCTTTGTTGCCTATGACCTGTTGAAAAATGCGAATATCGCTGCAGGCGGTATCCTGCCGATGTGTCAGGATACAGGCACGGCAATCGTGATGGCGAAGAAAGGCCGTCGCGTATGGACCGAAGGCGGCGACTATGAGGCGATGGCAAAGGGCATTATGGATGCCTATGAGCACAAGAATCTGCGCTATTCCCAGCTTGCGCCGCTGAAGATGTTTGAAGAAAAGAACACGCGCAATAACCTGCCTGCACAGATCGACATCTACGAAGAAGGCACCGACGAATATAACTTCCTCTTCATGGCGAAGGGCGGAGGTTCAGCCAACAAGACCTTCCTTTATCAGGCGACACCTTCACTTCTGACCCATGACCGGATGGTTGAGTTTCTTAAGGAGAAGATCCTTACGTTAGGTACGGCAGCCTGTCCTCCCTACCATCTGGCAATTGTAATTGGCGGCACCTCAGCCGAAATGAACCTGAAAACGGTCAAGCTCGCCTCCGCACGCTATCTTGATGAACTGCCGACAGAAGGTTCCGAAAGCGGTCACGCCTTCCGTGATCTCGAAATGGAAGCAGAAATTCACAAGCTGACGCAGTCTCTTGGTGTTGGTGCCCAGTTCGGCGGCAAATATTTCTGCCACGACGTTCGGGTGATCCGCCTGCCCCGCCACGGTGCTTCGCTGCCCATCGGGCTTGGCGTTTCATGCTCGGCTGACCGTCAGGCCAAGGGCAAGATTAACAAGGACGGTATTTTCATCGAGCAGCTTGAAGCCGAGCCATCAAAATATATGCCGGATATTGACGAGACCAAGCTATCCGAGCATGTGATCAAGATCGATCTGAACCGCCCGATGAAGGATGTTTTGGCCGAGTTGTCCAAGCATCCGGTGAAGACACAGCTTTCGCTGACAGGCACGATTATTGTCGCCCGCGACCTGGCACACGCAAAAATCCGGGCGATTCTGGAAGACGGCGGCGAAATGCCGGAGTATATGAAGAACCATCCAGTCTATTACGCTGGACCGGCCAAGACACCGGAAGGTATGCCATCTGGCTCGTTTGGCCCGACAACAGCCGGTCGAATGGATTCCTATGTGGATCAATTCCAGTCATTTGGGGGTTCGATGATCATGCTGGCCAAGGGCAACCGCTCCAAAGCTGTGCGTGATGCCTGTGCTCGCCATGGCGGTTTTTACCTCGGTTCCATCGGTGGTCCGGCTGCCAGATTGGCACAGGATTGTATCAAAAAAGTAGAAGTGCACGAGTTTCCAGAATTGGGTATGGAAGCCGTCTGGAAGATCGAAGTTGAAAACTTCCCCGCCTTCATCGTGATTGATGACAAGGGCAATGATTTCTTCAAAGAGCTGAATTTGTCCTGATTTTCTACGGAAATATAAGTAGATAATTATCCTGAGAAGCGGCGTATTTTTATGCGCCGCTTAAATTTTATTTCACAAATACAAAATATGATATTTTTTCATTACCACGCCGCGTGGTGTGGTTATTGTTAATAATTCTCAAACTCTTTGGATTTTATATCATGGCTGGGGAAACGTTAGAAGATACGGAGAATTTGCCGATGAAGACGGCAACGGCGTCACAAAAGGTGCAAGTACCTGACATCGCCGCTCAAGTAACCTATGCCATGCGCACAATGGGTGTAGCGCCTGTTCCGCGCAACTACGAGCTGTTTTATGAGGCCTATATCGGCTCCAATCCAAAACTGACCAGAGAGCTTGCGGCCCTTGGCAACAAGGCAACACAGGCTGAGCTGGATGCTATTGGCGAACAATATTTCAGCCATAACCGCACGAATGCACTGGATGGTGCACATTCAAAAATTCTTTCCGAGCTTGAAGGTCTGCTGGGCGTCTTGAAACAAGAGCAGAACTCGCTTGAGAGTTATAACAAACTGCTCGGCGATACGGTTTCGCGAATTTCCGACAAGAACAATTCCAGTGTGGAAATTCTCCGCAATGCGATTGGCGTACTCTCCGAAGCTACGGGCGATACGATGGCGCAAGGCGAAAAGGCCGTCGAAAGCGTCGTCAAGAAATCCGTGGAGATGGAGAAGGTTCGTCAAGAACTGGACGAATACAAGCGTATCGCCAACACGGACTCCCTCACCCGCCTTGCCAACCGCCGTGCTTTCGATGAAAAACTGGCCGGCATTTACAACAAGCAGGCCAACCGCGCGACCACGACGCTTGTGTTGGGTGACATCGACCATTTCAAGAAAATCAATGATGGCTATGGCCATCCTGTTGGTGACAAAATTCTGGCCACCGTTGCAAACATTATTCGCGCCAATGTGCGCAAGGATGTATTTGTGGCCCGCACCGGGGGCGAAGAGTTTGCCGTTGTCATTGAGGGCAACAGCCAAGCCGAGTCCATGCAGGTCGCCGACCGCATTCGAAAAGCGCTGGCAGCGACACCGTTCAAAAACTCCAAAACAGGTGTGGACTATGGACCGGTGACAATGTCCTTCGGGCTTTGCCTCGCATCGGATGCCGAGGAGCCCAATGACCTTTATTCCAAGACCGACGTTGCACTCTATTGCGCCAAGAATGATGGTCGCAACAAGGTGAAAGCCTACGAAGACGGGATGAAGAAAGAAAGCAACAAGAGCTGGATGCTCTACAAGCGGTAGATCCGGCTCAACAGCCCCTTCTTTTACAGACCGTCACGGACATTATTTGATCGCGTATTTCAGCGCGTAGAATATTCTCCCCAACATTTCGCGAACCAGCATGGTCGTCTCGTTCAAGGCTCCCGCGCTGGGAATTAGGTCCATGGGCGTAACGGCATCGGCTGTGGCGTGAAAATCCACCGCGTAAGGTGTGACCTGGAGCCCTTGTGCCTGGAATATCCTGACGGCACGCGGCATATGAAATGCCGACGTGATGAGAATAACTTCACGCTGATCCGGCCCCAGCATCGCGCTTA
Source organism: Ensifer sp. (assembly GCA_050297115.1). GTDB lineage: Bacteria > Pseudomonadota > Alphaproteobacteria > Rhizobiales > Rhizobiaceae > Ensifer_A. The sequence goes on from JBNKQT010000134.1 coordinate 3,295, forward strand.
TGGCCTTTGCCTCGCCTTCGGTGTTTTCAACGGGCGGTGTGAGCCTGATAATCTCCTCGGAAACGCCCATTGAAATTGCACGCGCCTTGAGCACCTC
>JBNKQT010000135.1:0-8352 GCA_050297115.1 Ensifer sp.
GATGCACTGGAAAGCGGTTCGGTCAGCGATGACCTCGCAGACCGGCTGGATTCACTGGCTCACCGCATCGAGGCAATTGATATTCAGGCAGCACCAGCTGGCGGCAACGATGACATGCTCCAGCGTCTGGAAAGCCGTCTGAACGACATCGCTGCCCATCTCAATGAGACCGTTACACAACCGGCCAGCGATTACGTCAGCCTGCAAAATCTGGAAGACCAGATCGCCAATCTTTCATCTCTTCTCTCCGGCTCCACTCAGCCCGGTGCCGCCGCGCCGGAACTCGAAAGCCGAATGGCGACACTCGAAGACTATATGGCGGCCAATGACGAATACATCGTTGAAGCGGCACGCCAGGCAGCAGAAGCCGTCGCCGAAGCCTACGCCCACAAAGGTGGTGCGCACTCCGGCGGCAGCGGTGCTGAGATTGCCCAGATTACCGCGCTTGCCGGCGATCTGCGCACACTCGAAGAACTGACCCGTTCTTCTGAAGAGCGCAACCAACGCACATTTGAAGCACTGCACGACACGCTGGTTCAAATTGCCGACCGCATTGACCATATCGGCAACAGCCAGACTGCCGCGCAAAGCACGCCTGCGATGGCACAAGCGGCACCGGAAAGCGCCCCTCAAGCTCACACCGGACAGAGCTACCAGACGTCTGCCGCACTGAGCCAGCCGTCTGAGCCAGCGACATCCGACAGTGGCTACAACCCGCTTGTGGAAGAGGACTCTCTCCTTGAAATCCCCGATTTCGACGATGAGCCGCTTGACCCCGCGCCAGCACTTGAAGACAAAAAGGGACTGCTTGCGGGCCTTAGCAACAAATTCAGACCCGGTCGCGGCCAGGTGGATGCCAATCACAAGCGTAAGGTTGTGGAGCCAACGCCGCCGCTTGCCCCCAGCGAAGATGTCTCTCCCGAACTGGCCAATCAACTTCTGGAACCCGGTTCCGGCGCACCCAACATTCAGCAAATTCTGGAGAAGGTCCGCGCAAGCCAAGACCATGACGGCGCCGACGATGGCGACAGGGCCAATTACATTGCGGCTGCCCGCCGGGCTGCAAAGGCGGCTGCCGAGCAAACCGAAACGGCTGAACACAGCAAATTACCGCGCCCCAGAAAAGCCGCCGGGAACATTGAAGAAGAACCAAAGGCCGAGGGCGGTTCCAAAACCCGGCGCCCCATTGTTCTGGCCGCTGGTGCTGCACTTTTGGCAATCATGTCCTACCAGCTGGTTGGTCCCTTGCTCGGTGGAAGCTCGGATGAGCCTGCCGCAGTAGAAACCGCGGTTTCGGAAAGCCAGGCAGAGCCCCAGGGGGCCGCCGCAGTTGCACCTGAAACGCAAGCAAGTGCTGAACCCGAGCTTGGAGAAGCGATGCCTGCTGAGATCGACACAGATGTGTCATCGGCCAGCATTGAGGGCAACGAAAGTGGCACGTTTGCGCAAACTGATGATGTAACATCAGACGTTCAAGTCTCCACCCCGCTTGAGGATGCCGCACCAACGTCTGCCAGCGCACCTGCAGACATTGCCATGGCATCGCTGGCACTGCCCGAAGACATCGGTCCACAGTCACTCATCAAAGCTGCGCAGAGCAACGATCCGCTCGCAGCCTATGAGGTTGGCGCGCGCTATGCAGAAGGCCGCAGCGTTTCCGCTGACACCGGCAAGGCAATTGCCTGGTTTGAGCGCGCCGCTGATCTGGGCTTTGTTCCAGCAGAATATCGGCTGGGCAACATTTATGAAAAGGGCCTTGGCGTCGTCAAAGACCTTGAGAAAGCCCGCGACTATTACCTTGGCGCGGCTGAAAAAGGCAACGCCAATGCCATGCACAACCTGGCAGTGGTTTACGCCGTCGGCATCAATGGACAGCCAGACTATGAGCAATCGGCACGCTGGTTCACAGAAGCTGCCAATCATGGCGTAAAAGACAGCCAGTTCAATCTGGCAATCCTCTACGCCAAGGGAAGCGGTGTTCAGCAGGATCTGAGCGAATCCTACAAATGGTTCGACATCGCTGCCCGTTCAGGCGACTCCGATGCTGCACAAAAGCGTGACGAGATCGCAAAGGCTTTGACACCGGAACAATTGAAGGCTGCGCAGACCGACGCTGCGACCTGGAAACAGGCACCTGTGAACGACAGTGCCAATTCGATTGTTGTGCCCGATGAATGGGCTGGAAAATCGAAATCCACCTCAACCGTCGATATGAAGCGGGCTATCCGCAACATCCAGGCCATATTGAACAATAACGGCTTTGAGGCGGGCAATCCCGATGGCATCATGGGCGCGAAAACCGTCTCGGCCATCAAGTCATTCCAGAAGTCCATCGGCCAGGAGCCAACCGGTGAAATCAATGAGCCGCTGGTTCGTGAACTCCTCGCGCGCAACAAATAGGCAAAAATCGGCAAGGCGACCCTAAATCTTTGACCGGTAACGAGGAATTCATCGTGTCGCAATTGACATAGGAGCCCGCCGGTAGCACAACAATAAAACCTGTTGCGGCTTCTGCCGCAAGAATGGTTGGGGCATTGGCGGAACGCTTTTTTGGCGACCGCCCCAAATGCATTAAACAAAATTTATAGGGGAGCCCAACCGACGCCTCCGGATGCTTGGGAACGGCTCTGCCCCGAGGGTGTCCTTTTGTCGTTCTATCTTCCGATTGCGGAAATGTCGGTTAATGTCTTTGTCATTTTGGGCATGGGCGCGGCTGTCGGCTTTCTTTCCGGCATGTTCGGCGTTGGCGGCGGCTTCCTCATTACACCCTTGTTGATCTTCTACAACGTTCCTCCAGCCATCGCGGTGGCGACCGGTGCAAGTCAGGTCGTTGCCTCCTCTGTTTCGGGCGCCATTACACACTTTCGGCGGGGTTCTCTGGACCTCAAGCTCGGCAGCATGCTACTTGTTTCCGGCCTTGTAGGGTCCACTGGCGGCATCGGCATTTTCGCCTATCTGCGCGATCTTGGTTTGCTCGATCTCGTCATTTCCGGCGCTTACGTCATCCTTTTGAGTACCGTCGGCATACTTATGCTGACGGAAAGCCTGCGCGCCATCCGCCGTGCATCGCAAAACAAACCGGTGAGTTTGCGCAGGCCCGGGCAGCACAACTGGATTCATCGCCTGCCCTTCAAGATGCGTTTCAAGAAATCCAAGGTTTACCTCAGCGTCATCCCGATCGCGACGCTGGGCCTGGCCATCGGCATTTTGACGTCCGTCTTGGGCGTGGGCGGCGGCTTCATCATGGTGCCCGCCATGATCTATCTACTGCGAATCCCCACAAACGTGGTTGTCGGCACTTCCTTGTTCCAGATTGTTTTCGTGACAGCCTATACCACCATGATTCAGGCTACAGCCAACCAGACAGTTGATATTGTCCTGGCAGCCCTGTTGATGATCGCGAGTGTCGTCGGTGCGCAATATGGCGTTCGAGTGGGCCAGCGCCTGCGCGCCGAGCAGCTCAGAGCGCTGTTGGCGCTGCTGGTACTCGCTGTTGGCGTGCGCCTTGCCGTTGATCTTGTTATCCAGCCGCCGGATGTCTACTCAATCGTTGAGGGAGGGGATGTATGATGCGTGCGTTCATCCGCCTTCTGGCCACCAGCCTTTGCCTGTTGGGCGCTCAGGCCCTCGCACAGGAAACAACCAAAGAACCCTCTGTTGAGGGCATCAATCTCGGCGAAGCGATTGATATTGGCGTTTCATCCAACGAGATCGCCATCACTTCAGATTTTGCGGGCGCTGACATTACTGTCTTTGGTGCGCTCAGCAACACCGACGCACTTCTTCAACAAATCGGGCAATACGACATAGTCGTAACCCTTGAAGGGCCGAGGGAAAACGCGACTGTGCACAAGAAAAACCGTGTATTCGGCATCTGGATCAATACTGAATCCATGCGTTTTCTCGGCGTCCCGACATCATTTTCCATGACAAGTACGCGGGTGGACGATTCAACTCTCACGCCTCTGGACTATGGTGATATCCAGGCCAATATCGACAACATCAACCTGCGCAAAGTGCGCTTTTCAGGCAATGCTAGCGTTGTCGATATCGACGAGTTCCGCGCTGCTTTCCGGCGCCAGAAAATCAGTTCCGGCCTTTATCAGGAACGTCCGGGTGCCATCCGTTTTGTCAGTTCAAACCTGTTTCGCGCAACACTTCGCTTGCCTGCAGATGTTCCCAATGGTGTCCACACACTGCATGCCTATCTTTTCAAAAGTGGCGAATTTCTGACTGGACGCAGCCTGCATCTGCGCGTGATCAAGACCGGGCTTGAACAGGCGGTGTCAGACGCAGCATACAATCAATCCTTCTTTTACGGAGCCTTTGCCGTGGGCCTTGCGCTCCTCACTGGCTGGGGCGCGTCTGTGCTGTTCCGCCGAGACTGATCAACCACACTTCAAAAGCAGGTTGGCGCTTGGGACTGCGTAAATGCGATCACGTCCCAGCATATGGGCGACCAGCTTTTCGCGGTCAAACAATCCGCGAAAGGCAACATGCGACAGGCTCAAACCGCCTGTCATCACGCCGAATGACGGCATCAGGAGACGTGTGCCGTCGGTCGCAAAACAGGGCCTGCGCACCGACTTTTCCCTGCGGCGCACGATGGCTGCGGGATGCAGATGTCCAGCAACTTCCCCCGCAAGCGCCCCAACTGTTGGTTCATGACGAAATGTCAGGCGATCAAAGACCAGACTTTCAGCCACCCGGCCAGGCAGATTATCCACGCCTTCGGGGTCATGGTTTCCCGTAATCCATATCCATTCGCGTCCGCGTGCCATTTCCTCAATCATCAGCCGATATTCGTCCGGCATGAAGGTCGAGCCCGGCTGATCATGGAAATTGTCGCCCAGCGAAATTACAATCGCGGGATCATAGCGCGTGATGACTGATTTCAGGATTTTCAGCGTAGCGCCCGTGTCATAAGGCGGCAGCAGCCGCCCCCGGCGCGCGAAAGCCGCCCCCTTTTCCAGATGCAGATCGGAAACAACCAGCAAGCGCAACGACGGCGCATAAAGTGCGCCCATGGGATCACAAACGCATTCAACACCGTTCACCAACGTTGTCGATGTCACGCTCACATCCCTGTCTGCTGCTTCCGCCAGTTTCAGGCGATTCATCTAAACCTCGTTTTCATGTCCCCGCATCGCGTCCATAATAAGGTCTTCCGCAGCTTCCGCCAGCAGGCTTTCCTGCGCCTCACCCTGCACCGGCTCGCGGCCGATTTCCAACAGCACCGGCACAGCCAGCGGCGAAATCCTGTCGAGGGGTTTGTGCAGAATATGCCCCTTGATTCGCTTCAGCATATCGCCCAGCCGGGCAATATCCAACAGACCGGCTGCCGCCTCAGCCCGCGTTGCCTGAAGCAGAATGTGGTCCGGCTCGTGTGAACGCAAAACGTCATAAATCAAATCCGCCGAAACCGTCACCTGCCGCCCGGTCTTTTCCTGCCCTGGATGGCGACGTTCAATCAGCCCGGCAATCACCGCACAGTTTCGGAATGTGCGCTTGAGCATCCAGCTTTCGTCCAGCCATGCTTCCAGATCATCACCCAGCATATCTTCGTCAAAAAGCTCGGCCAGCGACAGCTTGCCCGCGCGGATCATGGCACCCATGTCTTCGAGCCCCCAGATAGCCAGCGAATAGTCCGTTGCCACAAAGCCGAGCGGTTTCGCCCCCATGCGGTCCAGCCGCCGCGTCAGCAGCATGCCGCAGGTCTGGTGTGCCAAGCGCCCTTCAAAGGCATAAATCACCATGAAAAACCGGCTGGCGCGCGGAAAAGTCTCCACCAGAAGCTGGTCACGCCTGGGCAGCACCGACACGTCCTTTTGCACCTCCAGCCAATCGCGCACCTGTTCAGGCAAGCCCACCCACTGGTCAGAACCTGAGAGCAATCGCCGCACACCATCGGCCAGATAGGTCGACAGCGGAAATTTGCCGCCCGCATAGGCTGGAATTTTCGGATCAGACGAATAAGCCGTGCTCACCAGGCACTCATTTTCCCGCATGCCCTCAAAGCGCAGCACCTTGCCGCCAAAGAGAAATGTGTCGCCCTGACTGAGCGCTTCGAGAAAATACTCTTCCACCTTACCCAGCACTGGCCCGCCGCGGCCCAGCGAGCCAAGCTTGTTACGCTTCACCAGCCGCACATTCAGCATCGGCATTTCCACAATCGTGCCAATGTTCAGCCGGTATTGCTGCGCGGTCTGCGGGTTCGCCACCCGCCACGTGCCATCAGCCCTTTGTCTGATTTTGGCATAGCGTTCATAGCTCTTCAGCGCATAGCCGCCGGTTGCAGCAAAATCCAACACCCGGTCAAAAGCCTCGTGATCCAGGTGCGCATAGGGCAATGCACTCGTCACCTCGCGATAAAGCGCATCCGCGTCAAACGGGTCCGCGCAAGCCATGCCTAAAATATGCTGCGCCAGCACATCCAGCGCCCCCTCGCCCGAGGGCGGTGTGTCCTGCGCATTGATATAGTTGGCATCAAGTGCTGCCTGACATTCCAGCACTTCAAACCGGTTGGCGGGCACCAGAATAGCGCGGCTTGGCTCATCCATGCGGTGGTTGGCGCGACCGATGCGCTGGGCCAACCGGCTTGCCCCTTTTGGCGCGCCTGCATGCACAACCAGATCAACATCGCCCCAGTCGATACCGAGATCCAACGTGGAGGTCGCGACAACTGCACGCAATTTGTTCTCCGCCATTGCCGCCTCCACCTTGCGACGCTGGCCCACATCCAGCGACCCGTGATGTAGTGCTATTGGCAGGCTGTCCTCATTCACCGTCCAAAGCTCCTGAAACAGCAATTCGGCCTGCGAGCGGGTATTCACGAATATCAGTGTTGTCTTGTGCCCCTTGATCTCCTCATAGATCACCGGCACCGCATAGCGCGCCGAGTGGCCCGACCACGGCACGCGATCATCCGAACGCATGATGGTAATCAGCGGTCGAGCACCGCCGGGCGCAGTCACCAGCGCAGCATGGTTCTCCTCACCCGCCGTCTGGCCCACCAGCCAGTTCTGCAAATCAAGCGGGTCAGCAACAGTCGCGGAAAGGCCAATCGCCTGTAAATCCGGCGCGTGCTGGCGCAACCGCGCCAAGCCGAGCGCCAGCAGGTGCCCGCGCTTGGAGGTCACCAGCGAATGCAATTCATCCAGAACCACATATTTCAGATCACGGAAAAAACGCGCCGCATCATCGCTGGCAATCAGCAGTGCCAATTGCTCCGGTGTTGTCAGCAAAATATCCGGCGGCCTGTTCTTCTGGCGCTGGCGCTTGTGCTGCGGCGTGTCGCCGGTGCGGTTTTCAATTGTGACGGCCAGATCCATCTCGCGCACGGGCTTCATCAGATTGCGCTCGATATCCACCGCCAACGCTTTCAGCGGCGAGATGTAAAGCGTGTGAATACCGTGAAAAGCCGAACCCGGCGGTATTGGCCCACGCGCGGCCAGATCCGTAAGCGACGGCAGAAACCCGGCCAGTGTTTTGCCGGCACCGGTTGGCGCGATCAGCAGCGCAGACTCACCGCCCTGCACTTTCTCCAATAGTTCAAGCGGATGGACACGCGGCCGCCAGCCCTTTTCGGCAAACCAATGGCGAAAGGTTTCAGGCAACAGCAAATTAGCATTTTCAGAATCATCGCTCACAAACGCGACGGTAAAGCCAAATGCGCCAAAGCTCTATCGATTTGTCTAACGCGCAATATAGCGGTCGTTGCGGTGGTTGATCGCCAGCAGCAGGTTCGTCACCACTGCACCGGCCACAGAGCAGGCAATGATATAGGGCGAGGCCACGAGGAATGAGAACGCCAGCACGGTCAGGTCCATGGCCAATTGCACGTAGCCAGCTTTCCAGCCAAGCCGCTCCTGCAGGTAAAGTGCCAGAATGCCGAAGCCGCCAAGGCTTGAGCGATGGCGAAACAGCGCCAGCATCGCCGCACCAATCATCAGCCCGCCAAACAGGGCCGCAGCCAGAGGGTTAAGCTCGGCAAAAGTGAAATAGTGCCGCACCACTTCGGACATGAAAGAGGTTAGCGCCACGGCAATAAACGTCTTCAAAGTAAAGGCCATTCCGAGCCGCTTCCAGGCCAGATAATAAAATGGCAGATTGAGGCAAAAGAACACGACACCAAACGAATAGCCCGTCAGATAATGGAGCAAAAAGGCCACGCCCGCCGTGCCACCGGTCAGCAGGCCACCTGTTGAAAGCAACAGAACGCCGAACGACGCAAGTGCGGCCCCAGAGATCAGCCCTTGCGCATCTTCAAGTGCGGAATGCTGATCAGGGGTGGATTTCAGATAGTCAGAAAAGGGTTTGCTCATGTCAGTCCATAGTCTCAGGGTGCAGTGA
>JBNKQT010000136.1:0-4726 GCA_050297115.1 Ensifer sp.
AAGCTGATCGCGTTGCTGTTCAGGCCCAGATGTGTCGTGATCAACCGCGAAACCTGCCCGCTTTGTAAGAGGTGGTCGATGCCCATGTTTGGCTCGTTCGCATCGTTCTTGACCAAGGTCAGATCACGCGCACCATGCGCCACAAGCGCGTGAATAAGCGTCATCGGCGTGCCCGGTACCCCGAACCCTCCAACCATGACTGTATCGCCGTCTCTGACCTTGGCAATTGCAGCTTCCATTGTGCAGGTCTTGTCGGGGAGCTTCATGTTGCAACCTCTACCGGCAGTCCTACTTCCTCGGCAAAAGCGTCCAGCGCATCGCGCAAAACCGTCATCATCTCGCCAATCTGGGCTTCGGTGATGATCAAGGGTGGCGCGACCATGAAGTGGTCGCCCTTGGTCCCGCCGCGTGTGCGACGTGAATAAATGATCAGTCCCCGCGCATAGGCCAGTTCCACCAGCCGGTCATAAGCATTGATGGCGGAGGCCAGCGGCTCCATCGTGTGGCGATCTGCAACGAGTTCGAAAGCTGTCAAAAGTCCCTTGCCGCGTACATCGCCTATGAACGGATAGCGCTCCATGAGGGCGTGCAATTCAGCCATCAGGACTTCGCCCATGCGGGCAGCATTCTCGATCAGGTTCTGGTCCTGCAATTCCTCCAGAACAGCCAGTCCAGCCGAACATGCCAGCGGGTTACCCGCATAGGTGAAACCATGCAAAAATCCGCCTGCGTCCAATATTGGGTCCACCAGACGTGAGCCTGCAATCATTGCGCCAAGTGGCGCATAGCCAGCGCCCAACCCTTTAGAGAGCGCGACAATTTCGGGGGTGATACCCCAATGTTCGGCGGCGAGAAATTTGCCAGTTCGCCCAACGCCGGTCATGACCTCGTCATAAATCAGCAGCACGCCAAACTCGTCACAGATTTCGCGGACGCGGCCATAATAGCTGTCAGGTGCCACTAGCGCGCCGGTGGAAGCACCTCCAACTGGCTCCATTATAAAGGCCAAAACGGTCTCGGAACCTTCCGCGATGATCCGCTCACGCAGCAACTCGGCGTATTTTAACCCGCGGTCTTCTTCCGTCAGGTTATCGCGATCAAGGTAAGTCACGGACGCATCTATCTTGGGCATGCCCTTCATCATCGGGGCAAATGGCTCGCGCAGCGGGTCATACCCCGTCAGGTCGAGTGCTCCGAAGGTACAGCCATGATAGGATGGAAAGCGTGAAATGACCTTGTAGCGCTGCGCCTGCCCTTGGGTGAGCGCATATTGCCGCGCCAGCTTCACCGCACTTTCCACCGCTTCGGAGCCACCCGAAACGAAAAATACACGGTCCAATCCTTCAGGCGCCATTTCAACGATTTTGGCCGCCAGATCTTCGGAGGGATGGGTGCGGAAATGCAGCCTATAACCAAACGTGGCCTTGTCCATTTGCGCCTTCATCCTTGCGAGAATTCGCGGGTTGGAATGGCCGACATTGGAGACCATCGCGCCGGACGTTCCGTCGATGTAGCGTTTGCCTTGCTCGTCGAAAAGATAGATTCCTTCAGCCCTTTCAAGAAACGGTCGAGGGCTGCGTGACTGGTAGAACAGATAGGAGGGGGCGTCGGTCACTGAGCACCTTCCAGATGTTTGCGCAGGAATTCCTTGGTCCGGTCTTCCTTTGGATCTTTGAACACAACATCGGGCGAGCCTTCTTCGACCACCACGCCCTTGTCCATGAACAAAACCCGGTCACAAACCGAAGCGGCAAAGCCCATTTCGTGGGTCACGATAATCATGGTCATGTGTTCTTCGGCGAGCTTTTTCATCACCAGGTTGACCTCTTCCACCAGTTCCGGATCAAGCGCGGAGGTAGCCTCGTCAAACAGCATCAGCTTGGGCTTCATGGCCAGCGCCCGGGCAATGGCAACGCGCTGTTTTTGCCCGCCAGACAGCTGGGAGGGGTCGTAGTCAATCCGCTCCAGCATGCCAACCTTGTCGAGCTGCTCCTTGGCTAGCGCATCGGCTGCCTCGTTGGTCAGTCCCTTGAGCAGTTTTGGCGCCATGGTCACATTTTCGCGCACAGTCATATGCGGGAACAGGTTGAAGTGCTGGAACACCATGCCAACCTGCTGGCGCATGGCGTTGATATGCTTTTCATATTGCCGGAAGGGCAGGTTTTTGTTCACCTGCACGCCGTCCAGCCAGACCTCGCCGCCAGTCAGCGGGTCAAGGTCATTGACTGCCCTGAGCAGGGTTGACTTCCCCGAACCGGACGGGCCGATAATGGCGACAATCTGGCCGCGTTCGACGTTGAGGCTAATATCCTTGAGAACTTCCAGGTCGCCGTAGGATTTTTGAGCGTGGCGAATTTCGACAAAATGGCTTTGGTCAGACATGTTCGGCCCCTTGGGTCAGCGAGAGATTGAAATGCGGCGCTCGATTCTGCGCTGCACCCATTCCATGCACAGATTGATAACGTAGTAGAAAAGCGCGGCCACGAGATAGAACTCAAACGGGCGGTAGGTCTTGCCAATCACGCGCTGCGCCGACAAGGTCAGCTCGCTCACGCCGATAACCGAAACCAGAGCGCTATCTTTCAAAAGCGCGATCATGTTGTTGCCAATCGGCGGGATCACGTCGCGCACGGCCTGAGGGACGACCACTTTTCTAAGCGCCTGACCGCGGCTGAGGCCAAGGGTGCGGGCCGCTTCCATCTGCCCTTTGTCCACCGACAGAATTGCGGTCTGTATCAGTTCGGAATTGTAGACCGCAAAATGCAGACCCAACCCGATGATCCCGGCCACAAAGGCAGGCAAGTCAATGCCGATTTGCACCAGTCCAAAATAGATGAGGAACAATTGCAACAGCAGCGGTGTGCCCATGAAGACCCATTCGATCAGCCGAAAGGGCTGACGGATGATCCACGGCGCATAAAGCGCAATCACCGCGAAAATGATGCCGCCGACAAAACTGAGGAGAGCTGCGGCAACCGTAATCCCGAGAGTCCAAGCACAGCCGAGAAGGATGATGTCGAGGTATTCGGGAACAATAGAAAAATCCAGGCCCATCTATCTAAATCCTTCCGGGTCAGCTGATCTGCACTTTGCGATCCAGCCAGGCAACGCCGCGACCGGTCACATAGATGATGATCATGTAAAGAATGCCCGCCAGCAGGAACATTTCGAAGGGCTTGTAGGTCGAACCGATATAGCGCTGCGCCGTATATGTCAGTTCCACAACCGAGATCGCTGCAACCAGCGCCGTGGCCTTGATCAGCATATTGAGGTTTACCCCGAGCGGACGCACCATCAGGCGGGCGGCCTGCGGCAGGATGATTTTGTACATGGTCTGCCACCGGCTCAGGCCCAGCGTGCGCCCAGCCTCGGTTTGTCCCCTGCTGATCGAAATGATCGCACCACGGATCGTCTCGGTCATATAGGCACCGGCATTGATGCCAAGACCAATCACGCCTGCCTCAAAAGCATCCAGCTGGATGCCAATCTGCGGTCCGCCAAAATAGAGAATGAACAGCTGTATCAATGCAGGCGTGCCACGAAACAGGCTGACATAGGCCGTGCCCAGAAGTCGCAAGGAGGCAAAGCGCGACAGGCGTGCTGCTGCGCCCAAGGCACCGCAGGCAAGCCCCAGAAGCGCCGTCAGCACGGACAGTTGAATTGTCACCCAGGCTGCGGTCAGAAAGAACGGATACACCTTGAGCATCAGGTCAAAGTCCATGTCGCGCCTCTTTGTCTGATCATGCGGGGCCGGTGGATTACACCGTTATCCGCGGGGAATGGGGTTCTGCAGGGCCCTGAGGCAGCCACCTTTTAGGCGGCATATCGCCGGGCCGTTGCCAAAAAACGAAGTGCCCCTGCCGCACAAACTGGCAGGGGCTAAAGGACTTAGCGGATATCCGCACCAATCCACTTTTCAGCAAGCTTCAAATATGTGCCGTCTTCCATGATGGAATCCAGCGCTTTTTGCATTGCCGCTGCCAGTTCGGGGTTTCCTTCACGGATGGCGATGCCGGCACCGAAAGGCTCGGTTGTCGGATCAGCGAACATCTCAAATTTCTGGCCTTTTTCGGTCATTGCCAGAATGGCAGCGATCGAATCGTTCACGATGGCATCGACACGGCCATTTTCCAGCTCAAGCAGAAGTTCAGGCAGGCCCTTGTAGGTGCTGACATTGTAGCCCTTTTCGCGTGCCCAGTCTTCGTGGGTTTCGCCAAGCGTCAGGCCCACTTTCTTGCCTTCGAGATCTTTAAGGCTGGTGATGCCTGATCCCGGTTTGGTAAAGATAGCGCGCTTGTCGGAATAATAGGGTCCGACAAAATCGACAACTTTGTCACGCTCGGCGGTAATGGTCATGGAGCCGACGATGGCATCGTATTTGTTGGCCAGCAGACCACCGATAATGCCATCCCAAGCCGTAGTGACAATCTCGGCCTTGAGGCCCATGCGCTTGGCAATTTCCGTGCCGATAGCGGGGTCGAAGCCGACCACCTGGTTCTCGTCGTTCACAAAATTGAACGGCGGGTAAGCGCCTGACATTGCAATGCGGATGGTCCCCTTTTCTTTCAGCGTTTCAAGTTCATCGGCCACAGCTGCGCTTAGCCCGATGGCAGCAAAACCAGTCGCGACAACAACGGCTTTAAGGATTGTTTTGAAAGATTTCATTTTGGTCTCCATGTTGGTTTGAACAGGACGGCGTTACGTCCGCATGGTTGGCGGTTAGTTC
>JBNKQT010000137.1:0-5279 GCA_050297115.1 Ensifer sp.
CCTGGTTGATCGTGTTGATGTCAGCCAATATCGCCTTGCCACGCATTTGGTCATCGCTTGCCTTATCTTCGCAGCCTGTATCTGGATCATGCGGGGCCTGACGCCACATTCGTCCGATACACCGCCGGTGGGTGGTGCCAGGCTGGCCGGTATTGTGGCATTTCTGGTGCTGTTCCAGATTTACCTGGGCGCGCTGGTGGCCGGGCTTGATGCAGGGTTGAGCTACAATACATGGCCGTTGATGGATGGTGCGATCATACCAGGTAGCCTTTTTGTGCAGGAGCCAGCATGGTTGAACCTCTTTGAAAATCCCAAGACTGTGCAATTCGTCCACCGTATGGGTGGTTACGTACTCTTCCTGGCGGCACTTGCGCAAATGATCTGGCTCTTCAACAAGAGCCGGGGCAGTACCCATTGTCGTCGTGGCGTCGTCTTCTTTGGTCTCATCATCGTTCAAGTGGTGCTTGGTGTTTCGGCTCTGCTCACGCAGGTTGATATGCATACCGCTCTCACGCATCAGGGTGTTGCGCTTATTGCGCTTGGTTTTGCTGTTGCGCATTGGCGCGGCTTTATCGGCGAGTACCCGCGATCAAATCCGTCATAAATCCGTGTTACAACCCTTTCGAAAATTGAAGGGAATCCGGGATGGATTGGTTTGCACCGATTGATATTTATTGCGAGCGTACAGCGGTTGGATTTTGGAACGAGCCGCTGAACGCGATCAGTAATCTTGCATTTATTCTGGCCGCGCTATGGGGTTTTGCAGAGCTTAAAAAGCGTGATCTTTGGGCGCCTCCGCTGTTGGTTCTTGTTGCGCTGGCCTTTTGCATCGGAGTTGGTTCATTCCTCTTTCACACCTATGCAAATGCATGGTCGGAACTGGCCGATGTGATTCCGATCTGGACCTTCGTGGCGGTCTATATCCTCGTTTCGGTGCGCTATTTTGGCAATGTCAATTTCGGCAAGATCGGGCTTGTGACAGGTAGTGTGATTGCCGTTGGCTTTGTTGTGTACTGGATATTCTCCAGCGACGCGTCCACCGATGTGACGCAGCCCCTAGATACTACACCTGATCCGCTCAATGGCTCGGGGCAATATGCGCCAGCCGTCATCGCGTTGATTGTGGTGGTCATTCTGTCATATGCGAAGAAGGTAGATGTTCGCCATTGGCTTGGCGTTGCAGCGCTGACATTTTTCATTTCGCTGACCGCTCGCACGATCGATCGAGACATCTGTACGGTCCTGCCAATTGGAACACATTACATCTGGCACACATTAAACGGCCTGATGATTGGTCTGCTGCTGCAGGCTATCATCAGACACGTTGATTTCAGGAGGTCCGCTACGGGTTAATCCCAACGGTAGGCCGAGTAGGGCTTGTTCATCACAATTCCCCGAAAGACCTGCTTGCCTGGCGCATCGCCACCGGCACCTGCTGTCACCATTACGGGCAGGAAATGCTCCGGTGTGGGGAAGTGGCAGGCGCGCGCATCCGGGTTTTCAAGCCAATGGGCAAGCCGATCATTGCGCATCGCAATGTCGCCGTTCTCCAGCGTTTCCTTCAGCCAGTGGTCGAAATTTTCTGCCTGCTGAACATGGTCGGGGTTGTTAGAGCCGAACATGCGCATATTGTGGTAGGAAAGCCCGCTACCGATGATCAGAATGCCTTCGTCGCGCAATGGTGCCAGGGCGCGACCGAATGCGATATGGAATTCGGGGTCCAGATCACGCCGAATGGACATTTGCACAACAGGAATTTCGGCCTCGGGAAATGCCACCATGAGCGGCACGAATGTGCCGTGGTCGTAACCGCGCTCGCTGTCGGTTGCGACAGGAATTCCGGCTGCTTCAAGCACTTCTTTCACGCGTGCAGCAACCTCTGGTGCACCAGGGGCGGGGTATTTGATTTGATAGGTATGTGGCGGGAAACCGCCGTAATCGTAATACATGCCGGGCTGTTCGGCGGTCGAGACCGTCAGAACTGACGGATCGTCCCAATGCGCCGTAATCGCCAAAATTGCCTTTGGTGTTTCGGGAAGTTCGCCCTTGATGCTTTCAAGAAAGACGCGCAGGTCCTACCATGCGCCGCCGAAGCGTTCATCCTCCATGACATGCCATGGGCCACCGCCATGGGGAATGAAGTATGCTGGTTGTTTTGCCATGATCTTTAAAACCCTGTTTGATTGGCCTTAATATAGGCTACGCACTGTCAAATTCTACGGTGCAATCATGGAAATTACGTTCGCAATTGGTGAACAATCAAATGCCGACACTGTGAAAACAGACGGAGATAAAATGTACTTTCACAACCCAGATTTACGTGGACAATCCGAGCGGCACAAGCGCATCTATGCACTTTATGAACTTGCTTACACGCTGATCGATGCCTCCGCCGCGCTGCTGTTCATCGTTGGCTCCATCATGTTTTTCTCATCAGCCTGGGTGTATACTGGAACATGGTGCTTCCTTGTTGGCTCGGCATTTTTTGCTACCAAACCGACGTTGCGAGTCGTCCGCGAGTTCCACTTGCTGCGGCTGGGCGACTATGAAGATCTGGCTGAGCGTCTATAGGGGCTGCCTCAAATCAGAAAGCGGTGCCGCCCATGAGGTGACACCGCTTGATCAGTTTTGGTGGAAACCGCTTCCAACTGCATTCATGCAGAAAGCATCAGGTCCATATTCTGCACCGCTGCACCCGATGCGCCCTTGCCGAGATTGTCGAGCAGGGCGATGAGGTTCACATGCGCGCCATCCGGTGATCCGTAAACAAAGAGCTTCATTGTGTCTTTACCAACCAGTTCAACGGCATCGATACGGGGCAGTGCGCCAGAGACATCCATGGGCACAACTTCAACGATGTTCTGACCGGCATAGTGCTCGACCAGTGCGTTGTGAACGGACTCAGCCGTCTGGCTTCCGCCAAGGTCCTCCAGGAACAGCGGAACCTGCACGATCATGCCCTGCGCAAAACGCCCAACTGAGGGCGAGAAGAGCGGTGCCCGGTCGAGAAGGCCGTGAACAGTCATTTCAGGCACATGCTTGTGCTTGAGCGAAAGGCCATAAACGAAATTGGGCGAGGCGATGTGATCCGCGCGGCTTTCATCTTCCATTTGGGCAATCAGGTTTTTGCCGCCACCCGTATAGCCGGAGACAGCATTCACCGAAACGGGATAGCCATCCGGGATAATACCCGCAGCGCGCAGAGGCCGGATAAGGCCAACGGCACCGGTGGGATAACAACCGGGGTTGGAAACATGTCGGGCAGAGCGGATTTTGTCTGCCTGCTCCTTGTCCATCTCGGCAAAGCCGTAGGCCCAGTCGGGATGCACGCGAAATGCCGTAGAGGCGTCCAGCAGCCGAACATTGTTGTTGGCGGCGGTCATTTCCGCTGCCTCAATGGAGGCATCATCCGGCAGGCACAGGATGGCGATATCTGCTGAATTCAGCAGGTCTTCGCGCATATTGGCGTTGCGGCGTTCGGCTTCAGGAATGGAAAGCAGCTCGATATCGCGGCGGTCGGCGAGGCGCTGTCTAATCTGCAAGCCTGTCGTTCCGTGTTCGCCATCAATATAAATCTTCGGAGCCATTGTCCTGTTCCTGATCCTTCGTTTGGGGTGAAAATTCAAGCGCTGGCGGCCAGCCGCTCAGCGCGAAGGCCCAACATATACATTGCAACGGTCGCGCCTGCAATGGCGGTTATGTTGGCGTGATCATAGGCGGGCGCGACCTCTACCACGTCGGCGCCCCTGATATCGAGTTTGTCCAACTGGCGGAGCACGGAAAGGATTTTCGCGGTGGAAGGGCCACCGGCTACAGGTGTTCCAGTGCCGGGTGCGAAAGCCGGGTCCAGGCAGTCAATGTCAAAAGTCACATAGCATGGTTTGTCACCAACGCGTGACTTGATGGCCTCAGCGATTTCTGCGGCACGCATCTCCTCCACATCGTAGCCGGGAACAATCTTGATTCCGCAGGTTTCAGGTGCATGTGTGCGGATGCCAATCTGAATGGAATGACCCGTATCAATGATGCCTTCACGGGCTGCACGCGCCACAAAAGATCCATGGTCTATACGCTTGCCGTCGTCAAACCAGGTGTCTTGATGCGCATCGAACTGAACGAGGGCCAGTGGCCCGTGGATTGCGGCATGGGCTTTCAAAAGCGGCCATGTGACGAAGTGGTCACCACCCAGTGAATAAAGAAAGGCGCCGCTTTTCAGGATTGCAGTGGCTTGTACTTCAATCGCCTTTGGGGTGTCCCAGTGGTTACCATAGTCCAGAAGGCAATCGCCGTAATCAATGACCGCCATCTCTTCGAAAGGATCGCTCGAAAGGGTATTGCGGATCATTGTCAAAGATAGCCGAAGCCTGGCGAATGGCTTGTGGGCCAAACCGCGCGCCCGGACGGTTGGAGACCGCAGCATCAATCGGTATGCCCCACACAACGGCATCGACACCGCTCAAATCTTTTGTATATCGCCGACGCATAAACGAAAGCACGCCCGCATATGTCGGATCTGTTGCCGATGATTTCAAAGATGTTGCGGTAAAAGCGTGGTCGATGGTTCTCTTTGCCATTTTTGTTCCCGAATGACTGTGACGTTTGGCCGACTCTTTCCAGTTAGCATAATGGTCTAATGTGTCGTTTGAAAAAGAACAGAATTGCCAACGGATAGCCAGTATGGATTCTGCAAAAACACTGCGCCCCTGGAACAGTTTGGCTGCTGAGGAGCAGTTGCGCCTTCAACAGGATTACCAGGTGGAACTCGATCGGCAGCCGCTGACCTGTTCGATGGATACCAAGATTGAACGGTTTTCGCGCTGGCTGGAAGAGCGTGGGGTCCGTTTCACTCGCGAGGACTTGTAGCTCCTGAGCCCGCGAGCTTATTCGCTCTGCCGTTCAAATCCGTAAGCGCGTTCCACTTTTGCGACCCTCAGTTCGTAGCATTGATACCACTTCTCCCGGCCCAGCTCGCGCGCAAGCGTGTGTTCGGCGTTTTTCTTCCAGGCGAGAAGGGAGGCTTCGTCAGCCCAATAGGAATTTGTGATACCCAGGCCGCCTGGTTCGCGTGCGCTTTCGATACCCAGATAACCGGGTTGTTCGGCAGCAAGCTTCTCCATCTGGTCAGCCATTGCAGTATACCCATCATCCCCTTCTGTGCGCAGGGTCGAGAATATTACAACATAATAAGGTGGTTCCGGTAGTTTGGCGGGAGCTGACATTTTTGTTCTCCTTTGGGCCAGTCTATCAGATCAGGTGTCGAATATTGCGCAATAATGCTG
>JBNKQT010000138.1:0-7074 GCA_050297115.1 Ensifer sp.
TGGTCAGTGCGATGCAGGAACCCTTCTTCTTCAAGAATGGGAACGTCTGCCTCCTGCAGAAAGTTGATATGGGCTGAGGAAAGACCCAGCCGCTCAGTCTCGGTCTTCAATGCACCGGCGAGTGCGTATTTCAGCGCAAGAGATTGCTTCTGGTCAGCAACGAGCAAGCGAGGACCCGTTGCCGGGGTAAAGGGAATTGCACTCAGGAGCTTGGGGTAATAATTGCCGCCAGCCCTTTGAAACGCATCTGCCCATGCGTGGTCGAACACGTACTCGCCCTGACTGTGGCCTTTGGCATAAAGCGGCATCGCGGCTTTAAGGTCGCCATTCATACTCTCAATCACCATATGGTGACTTTGCCAGCCAGCACGCGGTGTCACGGACAACGAATCTTCCAACGCGGAAAGGAAAGCATGTGCCACAAAAGGGTTATAGGACGCGGGACCTTCCGTGGATGCGCCACCCAGCGCGGACCATTTTTCCGCTGAAATCTCCGAAATGGAATCGACAGTTCTAATCTGTACGTCTTCGCTCATTCCGTATCGTCCAAATCCCTTGGGTCAAATCCCTCGAAGGTCATTTGATCGGCAAATTCTCTTGTTTTTTGTCGGCTCAATGCGTCGCGCACCGTCCAGGTGATAACCGGAATGCCTCGCTGGCGCGCTTCGTCAATAAATGGGTTAGGCAGATGCATAGCTTGATAGGAAATGAAATCCAGCCCGATTTTGAAAGCGGGAAAGTGCCGGTCCCACTTATCCGGTCTGCCGCCTTCAGCCGTCAGACCCAATGGAATCTCGCACCCCAATTCCCTGAGCTCTTTCAGAAACTCCGACTTGAAGCTCATAAGTGCAACAGAACCTTCATAGCCTTCAAGCGTATCTAGAACTGTTGCGGCAAAGCCCTCATCATCATCGCCACCATCTTTCAATTCGATGACAAGCGGCACCCGGCCATCAACGAATTCCAGCAATTGTTGCAGCGTTGGTATCCGGTCCTTCGTGCCGCCGACAGACAGCAGGCCAAGCTCGCCTGAGGTTTTTTCTCTGGTCTTGCCGGCAATGTTGCAAAGCCGCAGAAGGTCATCATCGTGAAAGACGACGGGGACGCCGTCGCTTGCAAATTGCAGGTCACATTCAATAGCGAAGCCGGCGTCGATTGCCCTGGAAAATGCTGAAAACGTATTTTCCCAAACTGCATTGTTCATGTCATGAAAGCCACGATGGGCAATCGGTCGTTCGGTAAGCCAGGGGCAGGATTGCATTCAGGCGATTTCCATCATGGCATCAATTTCAACAGCAGCATTCATAGGCAGCGATGCCATGCCAACTGCTGCGCGTGCATGTTTGCCAGCCTCTCCAAGTACGCTAACGAAAAGGTCTGAAGCGCCGTTGATAACAAGATGCTGATTCGTAAAACCAGGCGCAGAGGCGACAAAGCCTGTAATTTTGATGACTTGCTTGATGCGGCTCAGATCGCCGTCCAGGGCAGCACTTGCCTGCGCCAGCAGGTTGATCGCGCAAAGCTCTGCAGCACGTTTGGCAAGGTCAATATCGACATCGCCGCCAACAAGACCTGTCGCAGCCAGGGCTCCATTTTCGGTGGGCAATTGGCCTGAAATGTAGAGTACGCCTCCGGCGATTTTGTAGGGCACATAATTGGCTGCTGGTGCTGCGGCTTCAGGCAAGGTGATGCCCAGGTTGGAAAGCCTTGATGCGATTTCAGACGACATCGGAACTCCGGTTTATTGTAATTTAGACAAAAATGCGCCATGCAAAGAAATGCGACGCGCTGCAAAACGATTTTGATACAATTTGCTGCAGCCAGCAACAGGAGGGTACGCATGTTTCGCACTTGCGAAGCAAAAATTTTGCTGACAGGGCTTTTTGTGTTTTCCAGCACATCGCTCTCCGCTTTGCCTTCCATGGCGACGAATCTCGCACCACACCGCGCCGTTTATAACCTGACACTGGATACAGCAGAGGAATCTGCTGGCATCGATGGAATGTATGGCCGCATGGTCTACGAATTCAACGGTTCTGACTGCGCGGGCTATTCCTCATTGTTTCGCTTCGTCACCGCCATTGAAACGAACGGCGTTCAGCGTCTCAATGACCAGAGAACGGAGACATACGAGGACCTGAGAAAAGGTTTCTTCCGTTTTGAGACGCAGAGCTATTCCGATGACGTCCTGAACAACGAAGTCCGCGGAAAAGCCATTCATGCCAATGGTTCAGTTGATGTCACGCTGGATACGCCGGTGAAACGCAATGTATCCCTGCAGGCTGGCAGCTTCCCCACCGAGCACATCCGAGATGTTCTGGAATTGGCGAGTAAGGGGCAGCACTTCTTCGAAACGCGGATATACGATGGGTCAGAGGAGGGTGACAAAACCCTGATTGCCTCAACGAGCATCGGAGGCGAGGGCAAGGCAAGCGCAGGTGATGGTGAGCAATCCAGTTCATTGGTCGGCAAACGCTTTTGGCCGGTCAGTATTGCCTATTTCAACGACGAAGCTGTCAAAGACGATGACATGCCGATCTACAACATGTCCTTCAAGCTTTATGAAAACGGCATTAGTCGTGAATTGACACTCGACTATGGCGATTTTGTTTTGTCCGGGCATCTGGCTGAATTGCAGATGCTTGATCAACCGGACTGCCGGTAGAACCTGCAGTTTTGCACGTCGATTAAGGGCAGAAGTTTGTCCGGTTCTGCTCAGGTAATAAAAGACAAATGCAGCCAACAGGACTTGCAATTTCTTATCAGCCGTTATATGCGACCGCCATTCCACACGTTTGGGTTCGGGATTGTTCGGGGAGAAATCCGACTGTTCCACCGGTGCGCTAAGGCGTTCATGCCCACACGGAGGTTCAACCGGAAAGGACAAAAAGCATGGCATTGCCAGAATTTTCCATGCGCCAGCTGCTTGAGGCAGGCGTACACTTTGGTCACCAGACTCACCGCTGGAACCCGAAAATGAAACCTTACATTTTCGGTGACCGTAACAACGTTCACATCATCGACCTCGGTCAGACTGTTCCGCTTCTGGATCAGGCGCTGAAGGTTGTTTCCGACACTGTTGCCAACGGCGGTCGTGTTCTCTTCGTTGGCACGAAGCGTCAGGCTTCTGAAATCATCGCTGACGCTGCAAAGCGTTCTGCCCAGTACTACGTGAACGCACGTTGGCTCGGCGGCATGATGACCAACTGGAAGACCATCTCCAACTCCATCCAGCGCCTGCGCAAGCTCGACGAATTGCTGGCTGCTGAGGCACAGGGCTTCACCAAGAAAGAACGCCTGAACCTTGAGCGCGAGCGTGAAAAGCTTGACCGCGCACTCGGCGGTATCCGCGACATGGGCGGCACACCGGACCTGATGTTCATTGTTGACACCAACAAGGAAAAGATCGCTATCGACGAAGCAAAGCGTCTTGGCATTCCGGTTGTTGCTGTGATCGATTCGAACTGCGACCCGGACGTTGTTGACTACCCGATCCCGGGCAACGACGACGCATCGCGCGCAATCGCCCTTTACTGCGACCTGATCGCACGTGCAGCCATCGACGGCATCGCACGTCAGCAGGGTGCTGCTGGCCGTGACATCGGCGCATCTGCGGAAGCTCCGGTAGAGCCTGCTCTGGCTGAAGGCGAAGCTTCTGCTGAAGCTTGAATGCGGCCCTTCTTTTTGAAGGCATGATTTTGGGGCCGCCTGTGTTGTAACAACGCAAGGCGGCCTCGATTTTCCGCCGGTGGTAAAGTGCTTGAATTGGACGCTGTCATACAGCTGTCGTTCAAACCGGCAATACCGGCAAAGATTGAACGGGCAGGGGAAACGACCCGCTGCCGCTCTGACATATAAGAGGCAAAAATGAGCATTACTGCTGCAATGGTGAAAGAACTGCGCGAACTCTCTGGCGCGGGCATGATGGACTGCAAAAAGGCGCTTGCTGAAAACGACGGCAACATGGAAGCCGCTGTCGACTGGCTGCGCGCCAAGGGCATTTCCAAGGCTGACAAGAAGGCTGGTCGTACGGCTGCTGAAGGCCTCGTCGGCGTTGCAACTGACGGCAACAAGGCTGTTGTTGTCGAAGTGAACTCTGAAACTGACTTCGTTGCACGTAACGAAGACTTCCAGAACCTGGTCAAGGGTGTTGCTTCTGCCGCTTTGAGCACCGACGGTTCTGTTGAAGCCGTTTCTGCAGCCACTTACGCTGCTTCCGGCAAGTCCGTTGAAGACACAATCAAGGATGCGATTGGTACGATCGGTGAAAACCTCACACTGCGTCGCGCGGCTGCACTTTCCGTAGATGAAGGCGTTGTTGCTACCTACATCCACAACGGTGTTGCTGACGGTCTCGGCAAGCTCGGTGTTCTCGTTGCGCTTAAGTCTTCCGGTAACAAGGATGCGCTGAATGCCTTCGGTCGTCAGGTTGCCATGCACGTTGCTGCAACCAACCCGTTGGCTGTTCGCCCTGAAGATGTTGACCAGGACGCTGCAGACCGCGAACGCGCGATCTTCATCGAGCAGGCTCGTGAATCCGGCAAACCGGACAACATCATCGAAAAGATGGTTGAAGGCCGTATGCGCAAGTTCTTCGAAGAAGTTGCTCTGCTTTCCCAGGCTTTCGTGATCAACCCCGACCTTTCCGTTGCTGCTGCCGCAAAGGAAGCTGAAAAGGAAGTTGGCGCATCGGTTGAGATCGTTGGCATCGCTCGTCTTCTTGTTGGTGAAGGCGTTGAAAAAGAAGAAGAAGATTTCGCAGCCGAAGTTGCAGCTGCTGCCAAGGGCTGATTGCCGACTTTCAGTCAGATAAATTTGAAGGGCGCCGGGTGACAACGCGGCGCCCTTCGTGTATCCGGGCATCAATTTTGAAATGACCCTTCAGCTTCGCGTGCAACAACACGTTCTGCCGCCCTCGTTCGGAGACACCATGACCGTAAAACCCGTCTATAAACGCGTACTACTCAAAGCATCCGGGGAAGCCCTTATGGGCCAGCAGGGCTTCGGGATTGACGTAAATGTTGCAGACAGAATCGCCGCAGACATTGCAGAAGTGCATGCAATGGGGGTGGAAGTTGGCGTTGTTGTAGGTGGCGGCAATATTTTCCGTGGTGTCGCCGTCGCCTCCAAGGGCGGCGACCGTGTTACCGGTGACCATATGGGCATGCTGGCCACTGTCATCAATGCGCTGGCCCTTGCGACCTCCTTGCGCAAACGCGACATCGAAACGGTTGTGCTTTCGGCCATTGCCATGCCGGAGATTTGTGAGAGCTTTTCTCAGCGTGCAACGCTTTATCACCTTTCCCTGGGGCGGGTTGTCATCTTTGCAGGTGGCACAGGTAATCCATTTTTCACCACCGATTCTGCTGCAGCCTTGCGTGCGGCCGAAATGGGTGCTGAGGCCATTTTCAAGGGCACACAGGTGGATGGCATCTATTCAGCAGATCCCAAGAAGGTACCCGATGCGACACGCTTTGAGTCTTTGACCCACAGCGAAGTGTTGGAAAAGGGGCTTGCCGTGATGGATGTCGCTGCAGTTGCTCTGGCAAGGGAAAATCAAATACCGATCATCGTCTTCTCAATTCATGAAGAGGGTGGATTCGGCAAGATATTGACCGGCGGCGGACGCAAGACGATCGTAAAGGACGATTGAATTTGCCAAGCCGGGTTGGCCAAACGTATAAAGCAAATTAGCCCGGTAGGACTTAACGGCAAAACAGAGCATTTTCGGACAAGGTAAATGGAAGATGCTCTGCGCCAACAGTCCGGCCCGGTATTACAGGATGGGAGTTTGATATGAGTGATCCTAAGGATCTCAATGATCTCAAGCGGCGCATGGATGGCGCGGTCAATGCGTTCAAGAATGATATAGCATCTCTTCGCACCGGTCGCGCTTCAGCCAATATTCTCGACCCTGTAATGGTCGACGCCTATGGCTCCAAGGTGCCGCTCAACCAGGTTGGCAACATCACCGTGCCAGAGCCACGCATGCTCTCTGTTTCAGTTTGGGACAAATCAATGGTTGGTGCCGTTGAAAAGGGAATTCGGGAATCAAACCTTGGACTGAACCCGATCTCCGATGGTCAGAACCTGCGTATTCCACTCCCCGAGTTGAATGAAGAGCGTCGCCGCTCGCTTGTAAAAGTCGCGCATGACTACGCAGAAAAAGGCAAAGTTGCGGCTCGTCACGTTCGCCGCGACGGCATGGACGGCCTGAAAAAAGCCGAAAAGGATGGCGACATCAGTCAGGATGAAAGCCGTGGGCTTTCTGACAGAATCCAGAAGTTGACCGACGATACAATTTCTGAAATCGATCAGCTGCTGGCTGATAAAGAGAAAGAAATCATGCAGGTCTGACCACCTGCAAAAACCCGCAGGACGCATAATGGGCGACGAAACGCCAACAAAGATACCCCGCCACGTTGCCATCATTATGGATGGCAATGGCAGGTGGGCTGCGGGCAGGGGCATGCCGCGGGGATTCGGTCATCGCAAAGGCGTTGAGGCGGTTAGGGAAGCTGTGCGCAACGCCGGTGACTTCGGTGTTAAGTACCTGACTCTTTATGCGTTTTCTTCTGAAAATTGGCGACGTCCGGAAGATGAGATCAAAGATCTCATGGGTCTGTTGAAGATGTTTATCCGTCGCGACCTGGCTGAACTTCACGCCGCGGATGTGCGCATTCGCATCATCGGCGCCCGACAGGGTTTGAAGAGTGACATCCTCTCTTTGCTAGAGGAGGCTGAGCAAACCACCCAGTACAATACCGGCCTGGTATTGGTCATTGCATTCAATTACGGCGCACGTGATGAAATCACCCGTGCCGTCAAAAAGTTGGCAATGCGCGTTGCAAATGGTGAGATCAACCCGGACAGCATTAATGAAAGAATGCTTGGCGGCGAGCTCGACACGTCTGACATTCCCGACCCGGAGTTGATTATACGCACGAGCGGAGAGGCGCGGCTCTCCAATTTCCTGCTCTGGCAGGCAGCCTATTCTGAATTTGTTTTCCTTGACGAATTGTGGCCTGATTTCAATCGAGCACTGTTTCAGGCCGCGCTTGACGAATATAGCAG
>JBNKQT010000139.1:0-3062 GCA_050297115.1 Ensifer sp.
GTGCTGAACCGCAAGCTGGACCCCGAACAGAAATATGTCCTTATAGGCATTCTCTGGGACATCGCCTATGCTGATGGCATACGCCATGAGGTTGAAGAACATGTCATCTGGCGCATGGCCGAACTCATGGGCATCGAAACACGCGACCGTGTGATTGCCCGTCAGGAGGCTGAAAAGCGCATGTTGGGCGAAGGATAGCGGAGTACGTCCGCCTGCCGGTAAAAGCAGGTTGGCTTGAAAAAACAATGCCTCAGCAAGATCAATTCCGCCCGCGTCGCTCGGTTCTCTGTCTTCCCGCCTCCAACCAGAAGGCATTGGCAAAGCTTGCCTCGCTTGACTGCGATTGCGTGATCTACGATCTGGAAGATGCGGTTTCGCCAGACATGAAAGGGGAAGCGAGGAGGCTGCTGGAGAACCACTTCGCAGAGGCAACCTCAGACCACCGCGAGCGCATGATCCGCATCAACGCTCTCGATACGGCCTTCGGTTCAGATGACCTGAAGACAGTCATACGCCTATCACCCGATGTGATTTTGCTGCCAAAAGTGGAAGAGCCCGAGGACGTCCAGACCATCGTCGACAAACTTGAAGAGATAGGCAATATCTCCACGACAATCTGGGCGATGATCGAAACGCCAAAGGGCGTGTTGAACGCCGCTGCGATCGCCCGCGCCGGGCACACCGAAAATGGCAGGCTGCGCGGCTTTATTGTCGGGTTAAACGATCTGCGCAAGGCAACCAACGTGCCCTATAGCGAAAACCGGCAGGTCCTCTGCCCCTGGCTGATGCAAATTGTGCTTGCAGCCCGCGCCTATGATCTTGGCGTGATCGACGCCGTCTCCAATGACTTCCGCAACCTGGAAAACTTCGCCGCCGAATGCGCAGAAGGCCGCTCCATGGGGTTTGACGGCAAAATGCTGATTCACCCGGCACAGATCGCCCCGGCCAATGCCTCATTTGGCCCAAGCGAAGCCAACATTGCGGAAGCTGAAACAATTGTTGAAGCATTTGGAAGACCCGAGGCCGAAGGCCAGGGCACAATCAACATCAACGGTCGCATGGTCGAGCGCCTCCATCTGGAAGAGGCCGAAAAGCTGCTCGCAATCGCCCGTGCTATTTCTCAAAGGAAAAAATCATGAAACTCTATCGCTTTCTGACGGGCCCAGATGACGCAAGCTTCTGCCACCGGGTAACAGCTGCATTGAATGAGGGCTGGTCCTTGCATGGGTCACCCACCTATGCTTTCAACGCCGCAACCGGCCAGATGCAGGCCGGACAGGCCGTCATAAAAAAGGTGAAGGGCAAGGACTATCATCCGGATATGAAGTTATCCGAGCAATAAAACAGCAGGAGCGGAGAGATGGAACAGCGCCAACTTGGAGCAAATGGACCAGCGGTTGGAGCACTGGGGTTCGGCTGCATGAGCTTTGCTGGCTTCTACGGCAAAACCGACAAGAACGAGAGTTTTGCAGCGCTTAAGAAGGCGCTCGATCTTGGCATCACCCATCTTGACACCGCGATCATCTATGGTGCGGGCCTTTCCGAGACGCTCATTGGCGAATTCATAAAGGAAAACCCGAACGAATTCGTCATCGCCTCCAAGTGCGGCATCATCACCAAGCCGACCCGTTCCTATTGCAACAAACGCGACTACATCCGAGAGGCCGTTGAAACATCACTGCAGCGCCTTGGTGTTGACCATATCCCGCTCTACTATCTTCACCGACGCGACAATGAAGTGCCAATTGAAGATGCTATCGGCTTCATGGCCGAGTTGGTCAAGGAGGGCAAAATTGGCGGTATCGGGCTTTCGGAAATTGCTCCTTCCACGCTGGAACGCGCAAGCGCCGTCCATCACATTGCCGCCGTTCAAAATGAATATTCGCTCTGGACCCGTCTGCCCGAACTGGGTGTCATCCAGACCTGCAAACGTCTGGGCACGGCTTTTGTGGCGTTTTCACCCGTGGGCCGTGGTATCTTTGCCGACCAGGCACCGGACCCGGCCAATTTTCCAGAGATGGATTTCCGCCGCAATAATCCGCGCTTTATCGACGGGAATTACGAACGCAACAATGCCTATGTTGACAAGTTCCGCGCCTATGCCAAATCCAAAGGCTGGAACACATCCGCATTGGCGACTGCGTGGACGATGGCACAGGGCGGCCACATTATTCCGATCCCGGGCACCCGCTCGCCCGAACACCTGCAGCAGCTGGCGCAATCACTCGAAATCAAACTTGATGCAACCGAACTGGCCGAAATCGAAAGCATTCTTCCAGTGGGCTTTGCGCACGGTAACCGATACAGCGATGCCCAAATTGTGGGTACCGAACTTTACTGCTAACCGACGATCCGCGTGGCTGCGGTGGAAGTCGCACTGCGAAAAGACGAAGAACGATGGATTATTCCTCAGATCCCAAAGGGCTTGAGCACCAGATTATCAATCTCTTCGTTTCCACCTTCGCAGCAGCGGAGGGACTTGAGGAAGGTGCGCTCATCGGTCAGATGGTCAAAAAGCTGCTTTTCGATACAGCCCCGGACGACCGCTATGTCTTTTGTGCAATGGAGAATTCAAAGCCCCTCGGCTGCATCATCTTCTCCCGGATGTACTACGATCATGACCCGCGCACAGTATTCATCCTTTCTCCGGTTGCTGTGAGAACTGACCAGCAAAACAAGGGCGTCGGCCAGGCATTGATCAAACACGGCATCGAGAAACTGCGCGAAATGAGCGTCGATGTCGTAATGACCTATGGCGACCCGCAATACTATTCCAAGGTCGGCTTTCAGCCCATTTCAGAAGCTGACGCGGCAGCACCGTTCAAACTGAAATTTCCGCATGGCTGGCAGGCGCAATCGCTCACCGGCGAGGTTATGCAGCCTTTGCACGGCAACCCACGTTGCGTTACCGCGCTCAACAGTCCCGAACTGTGGTAATCAATCGGCCCCAAAAAGATCGCGCGTATAGACCTTGTCGACAACATCGCCCAATGTGTCATGCATACGATTGCAGATGATCACATCCGCACTTTCCTTGAACCGTTCGAAATCGGGTTCAACGC
>JBNKQT010000140.1:0-6005 GCA_050297115.1 Ensifer sp.
TCAACCGCTCCTGCCAGTTCAGCTTCGGTCGCCAGCGCAACACGTGCCTGAACCTCTCCGGTCGCCGGGTTAAAAACATCGGCAAACCGGCCACTTGTGCCAGCAACATGCTTGCCACCTATGAAATGTCCAATCTCACGCATGGGTATCCTCCAGTTTTAATTTCCGACAGGATGACATTGATTTTTGTTATATTCAACGTCATGTTTTCCGTATCTGTTGTGCATATTTGCACAACGAAGATTTGGATTTGGCACAAAAAAGCCCGGAAAATCCGGGCCTTTTTCGCACAAACATGCAATTCAACGCCTGTGCACAATTCTGAACAAATCAGCTGGTGGCGTCTTTGCCTTTTGAGCGGGAACGCGGGCGCAATTCTTCCACGACAGCCCCACCGTCTTCAGATGCTACTTCAGCAACAGCCTGATCATCGTCGGCACTCTCTTCCTCACCCTGACCACTCATCTTGATCAGCTGAGCTTGCAGAGAGTTACGCTCACGCCTTGCTGAGTTGAGTGCACCTTCAAGATAGGTTCGATCTGAACGTTCATTGTCGAGCTGCTCGTTCAGCTTCCGGGTCTGCACCTCCACCTGCTCGATATATTCGGCATGCCGCTTGTGCATTGCTTCAACAACTTCCTGCTGCATCTTGATCTTGTCAGCGGCTTGTTCTGCAGAACGGTTGAGGCCGCGAATCTGGATATTCAGTTCCTCAACCTTCGCCTGCAGTTCGTGCTCTCCGCCTTCCAGGTCCTTGATACGACGAGTTGACTGGAGAAGCTCTGCAGTCAGCCGCTCTACCTCGCCTTCCAGCTTGCGGGCATGGCGCTGCGTCTCATTATGCGCGGCATTGTCTCTGAACGCGCTTCGCTGCTCATCGCGGGATTTTTCAAGAAGGTGCTCAGCCAGTCGGGCGCGCGACGCCAATGCTTCCATGCGGATTTCGAAATTCTTCGCATCCGTTTCACGCAGTGTTTCCGCAGTTTCAAGGCTGGCGCTCAGTTCTTCACGCACGCCCATCAACTCAGATTGACGTGCCTCGAGCTGGAGCACACGGCTACGCGCCTTTTCCAGCTCTTCACTCGCAGAGGCCAATGCGCGGCGCTGAGACTGCATGGCAGTAACAACCTCATCATGCAGCTTTGAGAAGCGCTCGCGCTCCCCCGTCTCGAACTCAACGCTGGATTTGAGAAGTTTGCGCTCTTCACGCAATTCATTGATCTGCTTCTCGTTTTCAGTTGTGAGCAGATTGAGACTTTCCGATTTCTCGTTGAGATTCTCAATTGTCGTTCTGGCTGTCGCAAGCTCGTGCTCAAGCGTCTTGATCCGGGATTCTGCCTCCTTGAGACCAATCTGATCGGCTTTATGAGAATCGGCAAGCTCGTTGCGCATACGCTCAAGAAGGTCGCGCTCCGAATTGACTTCATCCAGCTTCGCCTCAAGCTTCAGGACTGTTGCCTGCGAGGCGGAAAGCTTGGCCCGCAGATCTTCATTCAGTTTTTGCGCTGCCTGGTAAGATGAGCGTGTTTCGCTCAACTCTTTCTTGTTGGCATGAAGCTCCCGTGCAATTTCGGCGAACTCGCCAAAAATTCCATCGACCTCATCAGCCACCATACGCAGGTTACGCAATGA
Source organism: Ensifer sp. (assembly GCA_050297115.1). Classification (GTDB taxonomy): domain Bacteria; phylum Pseudomonadota; class Alphaproteobacteria; order Rhizobiales; family Rhizobiaceae; genus Ensifer_A. Next base: position 1,633 of record JBNKQT010000140.1, read on the forward strand.
GGTCAGCACCGTTTCGCTGCGATTACGCAGGCCTTCATGATAAGTCCCGAGTGCACGCGCGATCTCTGCCGCATCCCCTGCCTCAGCGGCTCCATGATCCGCTGTTTTCTGGTCTGCTTTCGGCATATCCGCAGCCCCCAAATTGTCATCGCTTTTGCGTTTTCGAAAAGAAAAACTGGAAATCATCTACTCACCACTTGCCTGATCACGGCAATAAAACTTCGATCGACCGAAGCTGCCCCTCGCCCACCAAGCTGCCTTGCCTCAAAACCGCTTTGTTAAGTGGCCCACTCTGCGAGCCATACAAAATAATGCTAACACATATAGAGGTTGCTGCAAACTTTCTTGCTCCCAATCATTGGATTATGCCCTGAAAGTTTGTATCACCTCAAAAATAGGGACAAGCGGGCAATCAATTGAACTGGGATGATGTGCGAATATTCTTGGCTGTTGCCCGCGCCGGACAGATGCTGGCGGCGGCCCGCACGCTTGGGTTAAACCATGCCACCATCTCACGCCGCATCAGCGCGCTGGAAGAAAATCTACACTCGCAACTGCTTGTCCGCCGAACAAACGGCTGCGACCTGACACCAGAAGGCGAGGTCTTTCTTCATGCCGCTGAGCGCATGGAGGCGGAAATGGCGGCCGCGCAGGCAGGTATCGGCCATTTCGACACCGCTTTAGCGGGCGTCGTGCGCATCGGAGCGCCGGACGGCTTCGGCGTTTCGTTTCTCGCTCCTCGCCTCGGCAGACTGATCTCCAGGCATCCGGCATTGAAAATACAGCTCGTTCCGGTACCTCGCGCCTTTTCCGTTTCCCAGCGAGAGGCAGATATTGCAATTACGCTCGGGCGACCGCAGCAGGGCAGGCTCATTTCTTCAAAGCTGACAGACTATTCACTTGGCCTTTATGCATCGCGCCAATACCTCGAAACACACCAAGCGCCGACAACAATAGAAGACCTCACGTCTCACCGCATGATCGGCTATGTGGAAGACCTCATATTCAGCCCTTCTTTGAATTTCGCAGACGAAATCAATCGCAAGCTTGAGACCTCATTCGAGATTTCTTCGGCCATCGGACAAACGGAGGCCGTAAGATCAGGTGCGGGCATCGGCATTTTGCACACCTATGTCGCCAGACAGTATCCTGAACTTCAGCGCATCCTGCCAGAGGTCAATATTCAACGCGCATATTGGACTGTTTACCACGAAAGCGCGCGTAACCTTGCCCGCGTCAGGGCCGCTGCAGCGTTTCTTCACGAAATGGTCAACAAAGAAAAGGACATCTTCAGCTAACCTGAAGATGTCCTCAATTCTCAATCCTGCAAAGTCGCGCTTGCCCTTAGAAGCCCAGCGAACCCTTACTGCCAGTCAGCGTCTTCACGATGATTTTGATATCGTGCCATACCGAGAAAGTCTCGATGTAACGAAGATCAGCAGCGATTCTCGCACGCGCCTTGGAAGGCCGCACAGTTGGCCCGCGCAGTCCACGCACCTGGGCAAGACCTGTGAGACCGGGAAGCACCAAATGCCGGAGATGGTACTCAGGCACCAATTGTTCATAAAGAACACCCGACGCCTTCATTCCAACAGCATGACAGCGCGGCCCGACCAAAGACATATCGCCCAGAAGGACGTTCAAAAGCTGGGGCAACTCATCAAGATTATAGCGACGAAGGTAGGCGCCCAGCGGTGTTATACGATCATCATCGGGTTTTGTTTGATCAACACCTGAAGCATCGCATTTGTCCGTATACATCGTGCGGAATTTGAAGATTTTTATCTTCTTGAGATTCTTGCCCCACCGCTCCTGACGGAAAATGACTGGACCATCGCTCGTTGCCTTGATGGAAATAGCGATAACCAGAAACACCGGCGCAAGAAAAAGCAGCGCCACAACACTACCCAAGATATCAAAAATACGTTTCAAAAAAAGCTGATTACGCTTGCCATCGAGGCTAGCAATCAACTTCCTCACATCCACATTACCAACCGGAGCCTGCTCTATCCAAAGGTCGGCTTTTTCAGCCTGACTTTCATACCGCTCAATCTTGCGGCTGATCCGGGCTTTGGCCTGGGATGGATCAATCTCAATCAAAGACATTACAACCAACCATAAAAAAATACTGCAAACACGTCTAAATGTAGCAAAACACTACACCAAAAAAAGAAAGGCCTCTAAATTGCACTTTTCTTTTACCAATCGTTTACCAACTGATCAAGTGCCTTATCTCGCGGCGCAGCGACGTCACGCTAAAAAATATTCGATTTTGGTTAACTCGCACCCGCAATTGTTGCACTGCGGGCATAAACGCAAATTTACGGATGTGCGAGAGGTGAACTGTTCCAAAAATGATAACAGGACGGGGCTTGACCGGCGGGCTTAAAGAAAGCAAGTTTCGGGCCAGTTCATGAAGCCTTTACCAAAAAGTAAGGCTGAGGCGGAGTTTCGCGTAAAATGGCCATTTCACCCAGCTTGTTGCTGCGCCAGTCCCAGTCGCTGGTTATGACACCACAGCTGATGCAATCAATACAGCTGCTGCAGATGACCCATGTCGAGCTCACGCAGTTTATTGATCAAGAAGTGGAAAAGAATCCCCTGCTGGAGCTAGCCTCCGCCGAAGAGACCACCAACGATAACCAGGAAAACGAGACAGCTTCGTCGAGCGAGATACCACGCGACGGGGATTGGTTTGAAACAGGCGCCACGGGAAATGCCGAAAAGCTCAGCGAGCAGATGGATGCCAATTTCACACCGGAATATGATGGCGACAGCACTGGCAACCGCCCGGACGCACCAGAACTTCTTGGACAATGGAAATCCATGCCGGGTAGCAATGGCGAACCTGGAACCGCTTTCGATATCGATGACCTTCCAGCCACCCAAATGTCACTACGGGACTTCGTCCAGGAGCAAATCCCGCTAGCTTTTCCAGACAATTCCGACCGTCTTGTTGCCCAATATATGGCGGATTTTCTGGATGATGCAGGCTACCTCTGTGAACCGATTGAGGACACAGCCAATCGCCTGGGTGCCGATACCGATCAAATCCGCGCCATATTGACGCGGCTCCAGACACTGGAGCCAGCTGGTATTTTTGCCCGCGACCTTTCCGAATGCCTCGCCATTCAGCTTCGCCAGCGCGATCGCCTTGATCCGGCCATGCAGGCGCTGGTGGAAAATCTGCAGCTGCTTGCCAAGCGCGATTTCTCCTCACTGAAGAAGATTTGCGGCGTGGGTGAAGAAGACCTTATTGAAATGCTCAACGAGATTCGCGCGCTCGACCCCAAGCCCGGCAGCCTCTTCCAGTCCTCTCAGACAGAAACCGTGGTTCCGGATATCGTGATCAACGAGCGGCCGCAGGGCGGATGGCAGATAGAACTGAATCCGGAGACACTGCCACACGTTCTGGTGAACCACCAATATTTTGCCGAGATTTCAAGCGGTTTCAAAGGAACTGACAACGAGCATTCTTTTCTCACCGACTGCATGCAAAATGCAAACTGGCTGGTGCGCAGCCTGGATCAGCGCGCCAAGACAATTCTCAAGGTTGCAACCGAGATCGTGAAACAGCAGGACGCCTTCATGCGGCACGGCGTTGAGCATTTGCGTCCATTAAACCTCAAGACGGTAGCTGACGCGATCAAGATGCATGAATCCACGGTCAGCCGCGTCACATCCAACAAGTTCATGCTAACGCCGCGGGGGCTGTTTGAACTGAAATACTTCTTCACCGTCTCCATTGCCGCCTCCAATGGCGGCGACAGCCACTCTGCTGAAGCCGTCAGGAATCGCATAAAAGCCATGATTGAGGCCGAAAGAGCCAATTCGGTTCTTTCTGACGATGATATAATGGACGAACTGAAAGGCAGCGGCATAAATATAGCCCGGCGTACAGTGGCTAAATATCGTGAGGCGATGAACATCCCCTCCTCAGTCCAGCGACGCCGGGAAAAGCGTGCACTGGCAAAGGCTTCTGGCCTCTAACCCCTCCCATGCAGCTTTTTGACGTCAAGAATTAATGGCAAAACCGACGCCGAAACCGCCGCGTTGGTTGACTTTGGGCTGCGCCCGGAGTAGAAGCCGCGGCGAATTCAGGCTGAGAAAGCTTGAGCATCTTCGATGCGGCACAAATCCGAAATTTTGTTACCGTTGAAATATCGACTTTGTCGGCGAACCGCTTGGCCCTGAAGCAAGGTTGGACTAAACTCGCCAACGCAAATCAAATAAAAAGGGATAATTCAATGGGTGTGCGTGTATCTGGAAAACATATGGAAATCGGCGATGCGTTCCGCGTAAGAATCGAAGACCATATTGAAGATGCTGTGACCAAGTATTTTGATGGCGGCTATTCCGGGCAGGTAACTGTC
>JBNKQT010000141.1:0-6632 GCA_050297115.1 Ensifer sp.
GAATTACAGCTCGTCCACTGTGCGCGGGAAGATCGACTGGAAGCCTTCGGCATATTGTGCGTTGCGACCGCCCGCCTGGCCGCCTGAGTTGCGGCGGAAGTGGTTACCACGGTTTTCAGCCACATTGGTATAGAAGTGCCAAAGGTGTTCCTGACCCTGCATGCATTCAATGGCAGCGCGCTTCTTGTCCCAAACATCGGTAATGTCGAGGAATGTGTCTGGCTTCCAGCCCATCTGTTCGGTCTGGTGCGGTTCGAAGAGGTAAAGCTGCGGCGCGCCCAGAACCTTTTCACCCGGATTGTGGCCCCATGCCTGTGCCACCATGCGTGCTTCCAGCACGAAGCGGGTCGTGTTCATATGGTCAGTGTTGTAGGGGTCCCAAAGCGAATGGCTCATCATGAAGGCCGGCTGGACTTCGCGGATCACGTCAACCAGCTGGTCGCGGCGCTCTGGTGTGAAGTCCAGTGGATAGTCGCCCCAATCGAAGAAGCGGATGTCTTTCACACCGAGTGCCTTGGCCGCATTTTCGGCTTCTTCACGACGGGCCTGTTTCACCACATCCAGCGTCATGCCCTCCTGCTTCCACAGCTTGGCGCTTTCGCCACGCTCGCCATAGGAAAGGCAAACAACGGTTACATCGTAGCCTTTGGAAACGTGAAGTGCGATTGCGCCGCCTGCGCGCCAGACAAAGTCGGCTGCGTGAGCGGAGATAACGAGTGCAGTTTTGTTGGCCATTGATACCACTCCGGATGATTTGGTGTTTCCCGTAAATGCCCGCTTGGCGCGGACGTTGGCGGCACTATGGGGCAGATGGTTTGTTTTTTCTATTTAAAACACGTCGCGCGCCATAAGCTTTTGCTATAGAATGATTTGAGGAATGAAGGAGCGTGCGCAATGCACATACCCAATATCCGCCATTTGCGGGTCTTTCGCGAGGTTGCTCATTGCGGGTCTGTGAGCCTTGCCGCAGAGCGCGAGCATCTATCTCAACCAGCTGTTACGCAGGCAATTGCGGGTTTGGAGAGCGATTTTGGCGTATCGCTGTTTGAGCGTCGCAGCGATGGTATGCATGTCACCGTTATTGGTGCAGCCTATTTGAGCCGCGCCGAAAAAGCCCTGCAATTTTTGAAAACAGGCGCTGAAGAAGCGTTGCGGCTGGGGCAACGTCAAAAAGGGCGCGGCTTTCAAGGTTTCCACCGCATGCTTACGGTGGCGCAGTTGCGTGCCCTTACTGCCATGTCGCAGGCCAATAATTTCACGATAGCAGCGCGCAATATTGGCATTTCCCAACCCTCTATCCACCGGGCGGCGCGCAATCTGGAAAAGTTGTGTGGTATGACGCTGTTCGCCAGCGCGCCGGAAGGGATCACGCTCACGCAATCTGCACTCGCGCTGGCTCAGCACGCCAATCTTGCCTTTGCTGAACTGAAGCAGGGCCATGATGAAATTCAGGATTATCTGGGCAGGGATTCCTCACGCATTCTGGTTGGGTCAACACCGCTGCCGCGCACCTATATTTTGCCGCGCGCCATTGATGCGATGGTGAAGGAAACGGATGCCGTACAGGTTCAGGTCAATGATGGTCCTTACGGCGAACTGCTCGGGCGTCTACGCAATGGTGAGCTTGATTTTTTGATTGGTGCGCTGCGTGACCCGTTGCCAATCAATGATGTGGAGCAGATTCCGCTTTTCAACGACCCATTGGCGATTGTTGTGGGCAAGGACCATCCTCTGGCTGGAAAAGAAAAGGTCACGGTGGAAGAGACTTTGGCATACCCGTGGGTGGCACCACCCAAGCCGACGCCCGCGGGTTCCTATCTTTTCGATGTTTTGAAGATTGGCGAGCTTGAAGAAACGCCCGTTCGCGTGGTCACCAGCTCTTTGGTTCTTATCCGTGAATTGCTGACATCGGGCGATTATATTACCATCATCTCCTTGCATCAGATCCGCCATGAGCGTGATTATGATTTGCTGGTGCCATTGCCGGTTGAGCTTGAGAATTCCGAGCGGGCAATCGGCCTTACTGTGCGGCGTGGTTGGAGGGCCACTCCCGCGCAGGCAAAATTCATAGACTTCATAAAGAAGTCCAGTGAAATCGGGCATTTGTACGATATGGAGCAAAGCGGCTATTCGAAAAATGAATAGCTGGCGCGGCTTTTCAATAAGCCACTTTGTTTAGCGGGTGTTATAAGGCCGCAAAACAAGAATGGAGGAGACGTGACCAATATTCCGCACCAGAAGCAGGCGAATTTGCCCGGCCCGATTGCCTTCGTTGGCTTCGGCGAGGCGGCGCAGGCATTTGCTGAGGGCTGGCGTCAGGTCTTCAGCGATGTTGAGGTTGTGGCCTTCGACATCAAGACGGACAATGAGGATGAACCTGTCCGCGCGGCCAAATTTGCCGATTATGAAAAGGCCGAAATTCGTGGGTATGAGAGCCTTGATGATGCGCTTGAACGTGCCATGGTGGTCTTCTCTCTGGTCACGGCAGACCAGGCGCATGAGGCTGCAAAGGCTGCGGCAAAATCCATTCGCAAGGACGCGTTGTTCTTTGACTGCAACTCCTGCGCACCCGGAACCAAGCGCCGATCTGCCGAGGTGATTGAAGCTGCAGGCGGACGCTATGTCGATATCGCCGTTATGTCGCCGGTGCATCCCAAACTGCACAAAACGCCTTTGCTTACCTCCGGCCCGCATTCTGAAGATGCGGTCGAGTTTCTTTCGCAGATCGATATGGCGGTGAAAGAGGTCGAGGGCGATACAGGTCGAGCCTCGTCCATGAAAATGGTTCGTTCCATCATGGTCAAGGGGCTGGAAGCGCTCGTTATGGAATGCGTGCTTTCCGGTACCCGTGCTGGTGTGGCCGAAGAAGTTCTGGACTCATTGGAGGCCAGTTATCCCGGCTTCGGCTGGAAGAAAAAAGCTGCTTACATGATGGAGCGTGCGCTTACTCACGGTCCGCGCCGCGAGGCCGAGATGCGTGAGGTCGCACTGACTGTACAGGAACTGGGTTTTTCCGGCGGCATGGCAACGGCCACCGCCGACTGGGAGGGACTTGCCGGTGGCCTTGGCCTCAAGGGCGAGTTCACCGGCGACGAAGACTATGTCGAGATCGCGCAATCCATCCTGAATGCGTTATCAAAGCGATAAGAACCAAAGACAATCTGGAGAGAGCAGATGAGTATGAAGAAAGACTATGAGGACATTCCGGGCACCTATGTGTTCGATGCCGATCGCAGTCGCGAAGGTTATCACCTCAACCAGTTTTGCATTACGCTGCGGTTGCAGAAAAACCGCGACGAGTTCAATGCGGATGAAGAGAAGTATCTCGACAAGTTTCCGATGAGCGCAGCGCAGCGCGAGGCTGTGCTGAAACGCGACTGGAATGGTCTGCTCGCTCTTGGCGGGAACGTCTATTACACGTCCAAACTGGCAGCCAATGACGGCATCAACTTCCAGAACCTTGCGGGTCTGATGACTGGCATGGGTGTGGATGCTTATCGCGAAATGATGCTGAATGGTGGACGCTCCATCGAAGGCAACCGTTATAAAAAAGAATGGGGAGAAGAATAATATGGCTCGTATTACAGCAGGTGTGGGCGTTTCCCACGTTCCAGCCATCGGCGTTGCAATGGACACAGGCATCACGGATCAGGATTACTGGAAGCCGGTTTTCAAGGGGTTTGAAAAGTCCCGCGAGTGGATGAAAGAGCAGAAGCCCGACGTGATTTTCATGGTCTATAACGACCATTGCACGGCCTTTGATGCGTCCTGCATCCCGACCTTCGCGCTTGGTTGTGCGGCTGAATTCAAGCCAGCCGATGAGGGCTGGGGCCCGCGTCCGGTGCCGGTCGTCAAAAACCATCAGAAGCTTGCAAGTCACATTGCCCAGTCGCTGATCCTTGACGAATTCGACATCACCATCATGAACGAGATGGAAGTGGACCATGGTCTCACTGTGCCGCTCTCCGTCATGTATGGCGACATGAAGCCTGAAGATGAGTGGCCCGCGCTGGTGATCCCGCTTTGCGTGAACGTGGTTCAGTATCCTGCTCCCACCGGCAATCGCTGCTTCAATCTCGGCAAGGCCATCCGCAAGGCTGTTGAATCCTTCGATGAAGACCTCAACGTCATGATCTTCGGCACCGGCGGCATGAGCCACCAGCTGCAGTACAAGCGTGCGGGTTTGATCAATGCCGAATGGGACCAGCGGTTCCTCGACCTTTTGACGGAAGATCCTGTCTTTGCCTCCAAGATACCGCATGTGGAATATCTGCGTGAGGCCGGTTCCGAAGGTGTGGAAATGGTGATGTGGCATGTCATGCGTGGTGCGCTGGACGAAGACGTGACGGAAATTCACCGCCACTACCATGTGCCAGCCTCCAACACGGCTGTTGGTCACATCATTCTGGAAAACAAGGTTGCCTAATTGGAGATTGCTGCGGGTGAAAGCCCGGGGCAGCCAACGTTCGAAACAAAGGGAAATTCATCATGCGAGTTTGCGTTGCCGGTGCCTATGGCGCCTTCGGGATCAAGCATCTGGACGCCATTGCCAATATTGAAGGCGTTACCGTTACCTCGGTCATGGGGCCGACGAAGGAAAAGATCGAAAAGCTGGCAGCCGACCGTGGCATCGGCCATGCCGCCACCACGCTGGAAGAATGCATTGCACGTGACGACGTGGATGCGGTTATTCTCTCCACACCGACTGCCATGCATGCCGAACAGGCTATCGCCTGCATGAATGCTGGCAAGCATGTGCTTGTTGAAATTCCGATGGCCGATAGCCTTGCTGACAGCCAGGCCGTTGTTGCCAAGCAGAAGGAAACGGGTCTGGTTGCCATGGCCGGTCAGGTCCGCCGCTTCAACCCGTCTCACCAATGGATTCATAACAAGATTGCAGCGGGTGAGCTGAAGGTTCAGCAGATGGACGTTCAGACCTATTTCTTCCGCCGTACCAACACCAATGCCAAGGGTGAGCCGCGCTCATGGACAGACCATCTTCTTTGGCACCATGCCTGCCACACAGTGGACCTGTTTCAGTATCAGACCGGCGAAACCGTTTCGGAAGCCTTCGGTCTGCAAGGCCCTGCCCATCCAGACCTCGGCATTGCGATGGATATGTCCATCGGCATGAAGACACCGAGCGGTGCAATCTGCACCCTGTCGCTGTCGTTTAACAATGATGGCCCGCTTGGTACCTTCTTCCGTTATATCTGCGACAAGGGCACCTATATCGCGCGCTATGACGATCTGTTTGACGGTTATGACAAGCCTGTTGATCTTTCCGGCGTTGCAGTCTCCAACAACGGTATCGAACTCATCGACCGCGAATTCTTCTCGGCCATCAAGGAAGGCCGCGAGCCAAACGGTGCTGTGGGTCAGGTTCTGCCTGCGATGGAAACACTCGACAAGATCGAGAAGTCCTTCCGCTAATTCCACCGGTCAATTGACTCTCTGAGCCTCCCGTTTCAAAAGCGAAACGGGAGGCTTTTCTGTTTCATGGCACCAGTTCGCAAAAACACCAGAGCGCGCTTTCGCGAGGTACGGTTTTATGTGCTGCTTGGCCTCCTTTGTTTTTCGGGTGCGGTGATTTTCGGCACGGCCAGCTATTGGAAACAGCGCGCGGGTGAAATGGTGCAGCAGGAAGCTGCAGAAACGCTTGCCGTGCAAACCGAAATTCTGACAGGCGTTTTGGAAAAATATCGCATGGTGCCGCCGCTCATGTCGCGGCAACACGATGTGGCAACGCTTTTCCCCGACGCAAGTGATTTGCCCTATTCAAAGGAAAAGGCGCGGGCAAAGGCGGAGGAAATCGCAGGCCTCTCCGGTGCCAAGGATGTCATCTTTCTTCTGCCCGATGGCACGCCCATTGTTTCGGCCCGCAACATATATGGCGACCGGGCCCCTGGGGCCGAAGAGCTGGCAGTTGCTGCGCGTCACGGCGTGCTTGGCCGCATGGCGGTGGCGCTTGATACGCCGGATCGTGCCTACGCCTTCAGTTCAGGCGTGCGCTACAATGGCAAGCTTGTTGGTGTGGTTGTCGCCTATATCGGTTTTGAGGGTATTGAGGCTACATGGTCGCTCACAACAGTGCCGGTTTTTGTCGTGGATCAAGATGATACGATCATTCTCACCAACCAGCCAAGCTGGAGGCACCGTAAGAGTGCGGAGATATTGGGTGCCCCAAAAAGTCAGCGTTACTACGTAAATCTTGCCCAGAATCTTCCCATTTTGAGTTGGGAGCTGCACGTTCTTGCCGACCAGCAACCCACCCGTAGCGCTGGTATCGCGGCAGGCGCGGTGGCAGCACTGCTCAGTGTTCTTGCTGGTGCTGGCGTGCTGCTCTATCTCAACCGGCGAGAGCGCAATGTGCATCAAGCGCGCCGGGACCGCGCAGTTGCCTTGCGGTTGGAGCGTATTGTTCGCGACCGTACACGTGCGCTTAGCCATACGAATGTGGAACTCTCCCGCGAAGTTGAGGAGCGTAAACAAGCCGAACAAAAGCTCAAGCAAACACAGGCGGAGCTGATCCAGACAGCAAAACTAGCCGTGCTTGGACAAATGGCAGCCACACTTAGCCATGAAATGAACCAGCCGCTTGCCGCCATGCGCACCTATGCCAACAATGCGCA
>JBNKQT010000142.1:0-4558 GCA_050297115.1 Ensifer sp.
GGCTCTTTCTCCACCTCTTCCTGAAACTTCGGCTCCTCCTCTATAGCCTTGTGCAGCGGTGTGGGATTGGCCGGGTTGTTGGGAACCAGTTTACAGATACGGTCAACCTGACCGTAGGGCATTTCCAACACCCTTCCCACGTCGCGCAACGCAGCCCGTGCCTGCAGCGATCCAAATGTTATAATCTGCGCAACCTGCTCACGCCCATATTTGCGTTGAACATAGCGAATAACCTCATCGCGTCTGTCCTGACAAAAGTCGATATCAAAGTCTGGCATCGAGACGCGTTCCGGGTTCAAAAACCGCTCGAAGAGCAAGGAAAACCGCAAGGGGTCGACGTCGGTTACGGTAAGTGCATAAGCCACCAGAGATCCCGCCCCGGAGCCACGCCCGGGACCAACGGGAATATTGTGCTCCTTGGCCCATTTAATGAAGTCGGAAACGATCAGGAAGTAACCGGGAAACCGCATCCTTTCGATAATTCCCAACTCGTAATCCAGACGCTCATCGTAGTCCTTGCGGCTAAAGCCCTCAGCCATACCGAGTTTGGCAACCCTGCTTTCAAGGCCTTCAATGGCCTGCTTACGCAATTCCGCTGATTCTGCTCTCTCAGCCTCTTCCGGATCTTCAGAGGCTCCAGTGAAACGAGGCAATATTGGTTTTCGTGTTTTCAGGAGGAATGAACACCTCTGGGCAATTTCGACACTATTGTTGACAGCCTCCGGCAAGTCGTCAAACAGCGCGATCATATCAGACCGGCTTTTCAGGTAGTGATCCGGCGTAAGACGAAATCGGCGGTCATCAGAAACAACTGCATTGTGTGCCACCGCCATCAAGGCATCGTGTGCATCAAAATCTTCCGGCTTGGGAAAGAATGCCTCATTGGTGGCCACAAGAGGCAAATCCAGTTCGTAAGCCAGTTCTACCAGGTGTTTTTCGTGGAGCCTATCGTAATCACCATGTCTCTGCAATTCGACATAAAGACGGTCAGCAAAGCATCCGGAAAGTGAAAGCAAGTCTTCCTTTGCAATGTCTGCATGGCCGTCCCGCAACGCTCGATCAACAGGCCCTGACGACGCTCCAGTCAGGCAGATCAACCCCTCGGCACCCTCTTCCAACCAAGACTTCTGGATGCAGGGCTCTTCATTTCCTTCACCATCAAGGTAGGCGCGGCTCACCAAATCTACCAGCCGCGTATAGCCAGCTTCATCCATCGAAAGCAAAACTATCGAAGGCTTCTTCTCAACAAACCCATTGCCTTTGCGATCAACCTCCTTCGATCGCCCCATATCAATCGAAACTTGACATCCGATGATGGGTTGGATCCCCTCGGAAACGGCCTTTTGCGCAAATTCCAATGCGACAAACAGGTTATTGGTGTCAGTAATAGCAATTGCGGGTTGATCGTCGGCACTGGCAGCCGACAATATCTTCTTCAACGGAAGCGCACCCTCCAACAGCGAGTATGCAGAATGAACACGAAGGTGCACAAACCCCGGGAATACGGCCTCTACACCAACCCCGCCAGCCTCAGACGCCATCTCTCGCTACCTCACACCGCTGATACGAATCTCATGGTTCAGCGGCATACATTACAGTATTGCTTGAGAACGCACAGACCAACGAGGACAAATTCACAGCGACATCGCTATGACTGACAGCGTACCAACAAACATAGTTACAGAGGCAAGGGCGGCAACGTCACGAAGAATATCAAGCATTTCGTTCTCCTATTCACTATCTGTTCTCTTATGTTCCTTTTCTGTTCCCCTGTCAATCCCCCCGTACTGCCTTTCAATCCAGTGGCATTACGGCCCCGATTTGAGGAACAAAATGGCCTCTGCACAGGGGAATGATATTTTTGCGCTCCAATAAACACTTGCAGAACACAAATGGAACATATAGTGTTTGTTCTGGATTTGTTTTCCGATTCTGAGGTGGATGATGCTGACCCGCAAACAACAGGAGCTACTGCTTTTTATTCATGAGCGTATGAAGGAGACCGGTGTCCCGCCTTCATTTGACGAGATGAAGGATGCGCTCGATCTTGCATCGAAGTCTGGCATTCACAGGCTCATTACTGCCCTTGAAGAACGCGGCTTCATTCGACGCCTGCCGAATAGGGCCCGTGCGTTGGAGGTCATCAAATTGCCCGAGGCATACTCTCCAAGCCTGCAGTCCCGGAGGGGCTTTGCGCCCAGCGTAATTGAGGGCAGTCTCGGCAAATCCCCGCCCCCGCCATCTTCACCTCCTGCAAATGATGATCATTCTGTCTCCGTTCCTGTGATGGGGCGCATCGCGGCAGGCGTTCCAATTTCAGCCATTCAGAATAATACGCATGATATTTCAGTACCCTCCGAAATGCTGGGGAATGGGGAACATTATGCATTGGAAGTTCGTGGCGATTCGATGATCGAGGCAGGAATTCTAGACGGCGATACCGTGATTATTAGGGATACGAATAATGCGAATCCCGGCGAAATTATTGTAGCGCTGGTCGACGATGAGGAAGCAACACTCAAACGGTTCCGGCGCAAAGGTGCCTCCATTGCCCTGGAAGCGGCCAATCCAGCCTATGAAACTCGAATTTTCGGGCCTGACCGCGTGAAAATCCAGGGTAAACTGGTCGGGCTCATTCGGCGCTATCATTGAGGTTGAAACGTGCTGGCGCTTCGAATTTTTCGCTGCGCCAGTTAAAGAGTCTGTGCTTTGTCCACGCTCTGTTCCTACCTGCCATAGCTGTTTCGATGACATAGCCTTCTTGCGGTGTCGCAGCGGATGATTTCGACGATAGCCTTATGGCAATTGAGCCGTTTCTTCTGAAAATGTCCGCATCAAATATTCTGGCACCGGAGCGGCATTTTTTATAGGCGTGCCTCCAAGGCGAAACCACAATGTCTGCAGCGTCGCAGGCGAAGCCCAGTTGGGTTTTGTCTTCTATGTTCATGACAACCAAACCGTTTTTCAATTTGGCCATGCACCACTGCTTTGGCAGGCAATATACACCTTCAGCGGAACCGCTGAGTTTCGGCTCAGCAGATTTGCTCAGTGGTATAGGAGAGTTCATGTATTGTGCAGGGCGATTGTCCTCCACCAGTTGGGGCTTCTGTAATTCAGTCAACTTCAGTGCCTTTTGCCACTGATTGACCACAAAAGAAGAGGGCCTCTCGCGGTTGAATGTGGCTGTTTGGCCGCTCACCAGTGCCATAAGCCTCCCATCTTCATAAATCAGCAGATTGGGTGGAGCCGTTGAACCAATTCCAGCAATGGCCGCCGCTACCATAACAATATAGCCAACAAGCACGGGCAGTCGCAGGAGAGGGCTGCGAAAAATACAAGCGGCGAACACCGCGAATGCCCCGAACACGGTCATCCACGCCGGCACCTCTCCGGTTATCCATGGCTCATTCAGGCTCGCGACCCAATGTGCGATTGTCAGACTTGTATCGAGCGCGAATCCTAGAACCTGTAGGAATGGTGCCTCAAGCCCAAATGGTACCATGATCATGGCAAGGAACGCCGCAGGCATCGCGACCAGTGAGAAGAGCGGCATGACGAGAATATTGGCCAGCAAACCATAGGTGGGGAGACTGTTAAATGTTGCGGCAGCGAACAGCGCCGTTGCTCCGGCTCCAACGACGGACGTCAGCGCGATACCCAAAATGAAGCTGGTGAGCAGGCCGAAACTTCTTTCAAGGCCAAACCTGCCGGACCCTTGCGCATTTCCCGAGGGTCTCCAGACTTTGTAAGCGGCAATCAACGCGGCCGTAGCGGCAAATGACATGATGAAACCCGGGCTCATGACCGCGGACGGAGAGGCCGTGATGATCACTAAAGCAGCAATTGCGAGGTTTCGAAGATTCAGCGCAGACCTGCCTGCGACCACCGCGATCAACATCACTGCAAGCATGATGAAGGCGCGAGTCGCAGAAACGGGAGCGCCCGCCAGAAAGAGATAAATGGAGGCGGCGACGAGAGCACCGATTGCCGCTGCCTTTTTTACGGAGTGGCGCTCTGCATATTTTGGAAACAGGGCGAGACCCGCTCGAAACGTCCAGAAGAACATCCCGCCAGCCAAGGCCATATGCAATCCCGAAATGGCGATGATATGGGCCAACCCGCTGTCTCGCAATGCATTGATGGCCGAGCGGCTGAGGGCGCGGCGATCATTGACTGTTATTGCGCTTGCAAAGGCCAGACTATCACCGGAAAGCACCTTTGACATTCTAGAAACAAGAAACTGGCTTGTCGCCGCCTGAGCCTGCGCGATGAGGCCGAATGCACTTGGTCCTTCGACATCAAAAACGGTGTTTTGCACCCCGGGATAGCCATAGAAGAAGCCCACCGCCCCGATCCCACCAAAGTAGCTCGAGAATGCAAAGTCGTGGCCACCAGGATACACCGGGCCGGATGGCGGCGAGAGGCGTGCACGACCAGTAATGATGTCGCCGGGTGCGAATTGGGCCTTTGGCGCCAAGCCGGTAATTCTTACCTTTCCCGGCGGACGTTTCAATTTCGGTTGAGTGATTGAGATAACCTGCAACGTATATCGCCAGCG
>JBNKQT010000143.1:0-7450 GCA_050297115.1 Ensifer sp.
AGCAGAAACTGCGGGCTACACTTATGAATACAAGAAGGTCTATGACGAGGCTGAACAAACTGAGGGGGTTCAGCTCAGGTTGTTTAGAAAACTTAGTGATGAGTTTCTCATAGACCCTAGTGAGAGATTATACGTGGCAAATGATTTTGCGAGCATGACCCGTGCATTAATCCGAGCGCTGCCAAAATGAACGCCAACGAATCTGTACTTTTTCTATCAGGAGTCCGAAGCTCATGCCCTATAAAATGTCCCGCGCGGCCTATGCCGGAATGTTTGGTCCGACCACTGGCGACAAGGTGCGGCTTGCCGATACGGAGCTTTTCATTGAGGTGGAAAAGGACTTCACGACCTATGGGGCGGAAGTCAAATTTGGCGGCGGCAAGGTGATCCGCGACGGTATGGGCCAAAGCCAGGTGACCCGCGCCGATGGGGCCGTTGATACCGTTATCACCAACGCGCTAATTGTCGATACCTGGGGCATTGTGAAAGCCGATATCGGCCTCAAGGATGGTCGAATTGTTGCAATTGGCAAGGCGGGCAATCCCGATACGCAGCCTGATGTCGATATTATCGTTGGTCCCGGCACCGAGGCGATTGCTGCCGAAGGCAAGATCATTACGGCTGGTGGATTTGATGCGCATATTCACTTCATCTGCCCGCAGCAGATTGAAGATGCCTTGATGAGTGGCCTCACAACCATGCTGGGCGGCGGCACAGGCCCGGCCCACGGCACGCTTGCCACCACCTGCACGCCCGGCCCATGGCACATTGCACGCATGATCGAGGCTGCAGATGCCTTCCCGATGAATCTTGCATTCGCGGGCAAGGGCAATGCCTCGCTGCCTGGAGCGCTTCATGAAATGGTTTTGGGCGGGGCATCGTCGCTGAAGCTGCATGAGGATTGGGGCACGACGCCTGCTGCCATCGACAACTGCCTTTCCGTCGCAGATGATTTTGACGTCCAGGTGATGATCCACACGGATACGCTGAATGAAAGTGGCTTCGTGGAAGATACTGTTGGCGCATTGAAGGGTCGCACGATCCATGCTTTCCACACAGAAGGGGCGGGCGGTGGCCACGCGCCGGACATTATCAAGGTTTGCGGTCAGCCAAATGTGATCCCGTCTTCCACCAACCCGACGCGTCCCTATACGCAAAACACGATTGCCGAGCATCTCGACATGCTGATGGTCTGCCACCATTTGTCGGCGTCGATCCCGGAAGATATTGCTTTTGCTGAAAGCCGTATCCGCAAGGAGACGATTGCGGCGGAAGATATTCTGCATGACATCGGTGCCTTCTCCATCATTTCGTCAGACAGCCAGGCTATGGGTCGTGTAGGTGAAGTTGCCATCCGCACCTGGCAGACGGCGGACAAGATGAAAAAACAGCGCGGTCGCCTGCCAGAAGAAACCGGCGATAACGACAATTTCCGTGTGAAGCGCTACATTGCAAAGTACACGATCAACCCGGCCATTGCGCATGGTATCGCGCATGAAATCGGCTCGATTGAAATTGGCAAGCGTGCCGACCTCGTCATGTGGTCGCCGGCTTTTTTCGGCGTGAAGCCAGATATGGTTTTGCTTGGTGGTTCTATCGCGGCTGCTCCGATGGGTGATCCGAATGCCTCGATCCCGACGCCGCAGCCAGTGCATTACCGCCACATGTTCGGTGCCTACGGCAAGGCGCGCACCAACTCGTCTGTCACCTTCGTTTCTCAGGCGTCGCTGGATGCCGGTCTTGCTGGAAAGCTTGGTGTTGCCAAGCAGCTTGTGGCTGTGAAGAACACCCGCGGTGGCATTGGCAAGGCGGCTATGGTGCATAATGCCCTGATGCCGCAAATTGAGGTTGACCCCGAGACTTATGAAGTGCGTGCAGATGGGGAGCTGTTGACATGCGAACCGGCCACCGAGCTGCCAATGGCGCAGCGCTATTTTCTGTTCTAATGGTTGCTGTGCTGCTTAGGCAGGCTGTTTGTGCAACACCGATCTGAAAACAGAAAAGCCCCGGAATACCGGGGCTTTTCTGCCTGTAAGTCAGGTTTATGCGTTTGATTTGCGCTTGCGGCTGGCCAAGAACCCGAAAAGCCCAAATGCAGATGCTGCAATCGGCAGCGCTGCAGGCAGCGGAACCGGGGTCACGTTGACCAGGATTTCCGAGCTTGCCAGCACGTTATCTGTGCCCTTTGCCAAAACCTCAAACTTGAAGCCGTACTGGCCGGGCGCATCCGGGTCGGGTGAGAAGCCGAAGCCAAGGTTTGTAGACTGTTGAGCAACATTATAAAGTGGCATGTTGGCCAACAGCCCCAGAAGATTTGTTGCCTTCGCGCTGCCGCCGGCCACTGTCGAATTGTTTCCCAATTCGTGATCAAAGTAGAAGGGTGACGCAAACGGGTTTCCGGAGAGGTAGCTGGTGGCTGTCGTCTTGTCGACGTCCCAGTAGAGAAGGTAGTCGAAGTCTGACAACTTCTTTCCTGAAGTGCCGTTCTGGTCCACATTTATCGCCCAGTCGAAGTTGAACACGGACCGGTCTGCCGGATTGGTCGTCAAAATCGTGGAATCAAACGTGTAGGTATTGTTGCCGTCGTAGTTGTAGATGCCAGCTTTCGGATAGCGCTGCTTGGCGCGAAGCCCCACTTCGATATTGTTTCTGGTTTCACCGGTAAAGCTGCCATTGCCGTTTCCGCTGCCGTATATGACACCCGGTGTTACCAGGCCTGTTCCGTTCAAGGGGGCTGCGTAAGCTCCGCCTGCCAAAAGCATGCTGAGAGCTGCCGCCCCCAATTTTACAAAAGTCTTCATTATTCACTCCCATCATCAAAATTGTGCGCCGAGGCGCGCCCAGCAAATATTAAGACAATATTAACTATACTATTTTTGCAGTAAGGTAAAACAGTATTAGTCCTATGCATTTCCCTGAATGGACCAAGCTTGACAGTCAGGAATTGTCGTCTGGGTTTACCTTCATACTAACGCAACTACGCCATTTCAGTTCTGACTTACCTTGCTGTTTTCATGTGAAAATAGGCCTTTTGGGCTGGCCAGCCTGCCTTAAGAATGTTAGGTCCTGCTGCATTGCACAAAATCAGTCAACTGAGCGATTGCTCCCAAGGTCGCTCATTTTCACAGGAGAAATCAGATGCTCGGCAAAAAGGTGCCTGACGTTACATTCCGTACGCGTGTTCGTGATGAATCTATTGAGGGCCCGAACCCGTTCCGCTGGCAGGACGTAACCTCTGCGGATTACTTCAAAGGCAAGAAGGTAATTCTTTTTTCCCTGCCGGGTGCATTCACGCCAACATGCTCCACCTACCAGCTCCCTGATTTCGAAAAGCTTTACCCGGAATTCCAGGCTCAAGGCGTTGATGAGATCTATTGCATTTCCGTCAATGATGCTTTCGTCATGAATGCATGGGGCAAGAGCCAGAATCTTGAAAATGTGAAGCTTATTCCCGATGGTTCCGGCGAGTTTACGCGCAAGATGGGCATGCTGGTTGCCAAGGACAATCTCGGCTTTGGCATGCGTTCCTGGCGCTATGCTGCCGTTGTCAACGACGGCGTCGTTGAGCAGTGGTTTGAAGAAGAAGGCTTCTCTGACAATTGCGAAACCGATCCTTACGGCATTTCTTCGCCACAGAACATTCTGGAAAAACTGCAGGCTTCCAAGGCTGCCTGATTTCTTTTTCAACTGTTTCTATCAAAATGCCCCGGTTTTCAGCCGGGGCATTTTTGTTGTTGCCAGCTTTTTGGAATTACGTTGAATCGCGTAGTTCCATCCTTTGAAAATGCTTGCTTTTTTGCGGTGCAGCGTGTTTCCTCGCTTGTAAGAAAAACAGTGGGGAATGGATGATTTACGCGACTTCTGTTCTGAGCGTCGCGGATGCGCCCGGAGAGCTTTTCGGGCGTGTTACGTTGGCTCACGATGAGCGGCACCTGCGCCGCAAGCTTCTGCCTCTCGAAGGCGGCGGCAAGGTTATGCTGGATTTGAAAGAAGCTGTTATGCTGGCTGATGGCGACGTCCTTGCGCTCGACAATGGCGGCCATGTTGTGATTACCGCCAGTGAAGAGCCCTTGATGGAAGTGTGTGCGCGTGACGGACTGCATCTGATTGAACTTGCCTGGCATCTCGGCAACCGTCACCTTCCGGCACAAGTGGAGGAGGGGCGTATTCTTATTCTGCGCGACCATGTTATCCGCGATATGCTGGAGCGGTTGGGTGCGACCGTCAGCGATGTTGTCGAGCGTTTTCAGCCGGTGCGCGGAGCCTATCATTCCACCGGCAGCACACATGGTCACAGCCATTCGCACGAGCACAGTCACTCACATGGACATTCTCACGGGCATGGGCATCATCACCACGATTGAAACGAGCGACCCGGCCGCTCTCGTGCGGCTCATGACATGGCTTTCGCCTGCTTTTCCGGTGGGGGCTTTTGCCTATTCAGGCGGTCTCGAAAAGGTGATTGAAGATGGTCAGGTCTCTGACCAGACGTCACTCCAATCCTGGCTTTTGGCATTGCTGACGCATGGTTTTTTGAAAACGGATGCGATCGTCTTCTCTTTGAGTTATCGCGCAGCTGCTCCTGAGGAGGTTTGCTCTTTGAATGAACTCGCCGAAGCGCTGGCGGGATCTGCCGAGCGTCACAAGGAAACCATGGCCCTGGGTAATGCATTTGTCACTGCAGCATCGGCATGGCCCTGTGAAGCGCTAGAGTGGTTGGGCGCGCGCGCAGCTTATCCGGTTGCGGCCGGCGCTATTGCCGGTGCGCATAATGTGGGCCTGAATGCGGGCATTTCTGCATTTCTGCACGCGGCGCTCAGCCAGCTCGTTTCCGTTGCCATTCGTTGTGGCATCATCGGCCAACGGCAGGGTGTCGCTATTTTGGCGTCTCTTGAAAAGTGCGTTCTTTCGGTCGGATCAAGCGTCTGTAGTGCAGGTTTGGATGACCTCGGCAGTGCCACCATTCTGGCAGACATAGCGACATTGCGACATGAAACACAGACGACCAGGCTCTTCAGGTCGTGAGCAAGAATTCAGGAATTAAACAGGTGATATGATGGCATCGGCAAATGGTCCTCTTCGTGTAGGTATCGGCGGTCCCGTTGGTTCTGGCAAAACGGCGTTAACAGCAGCGCTGTGCAGAGCCTTGAAGGACGACTATTCGGTGGCTGTTGTTACCAACGATATTTACACCAAGGAGGATGCAGATGCCCTTGTGCGCATGCAGGCCTTGCCCTCCGAACGGATTGCAGGTGTGGAAACGGGCGGCTGCCCGCATACCGCCATCCGGGAGGATGCGTCGATCAACCTTCAGGCTATCGCTGAACTGAACGCGAAGTTTCCAGACCTCGATATCGTTTTCATCGAATCAGGAGGCGATAACCTTGCCGCGACATTCTCACCGGACCTTGCGGATATCACGCTCTACGTTATTTCCGTGTGTCAGGGTGAGGAAATTCCCCGCAAGGGTGGGCCGGGCATCACCCGATCAGATATGCTGGTGATCAACAAAGCTGATCTGGCATCCTATGTCGAAGTGGACCTTTCCGTAATGGAGCGCGACGCACGCAATCAGCGCGCGGCCAAGCCGTTCGTCTTCACCAATATGAAAAAGGCTGAGGGTGCTGACGCGATTATCAGCTTCCTAAAAGAACAGGGCGGCCTCTAAGCTCCCACTTGGCCGCCCCTTTGCCGCATCAATTGCTTGATGTTTATTAGAAACGCCGAAGTGCGTTTACATCCTTGATTTCGATAACGCGTCCGCGAACTGATACACCCGCCGCCTTCAGGGATGAGAAGGCGCGTGAAAGCGCTTCTGGCGCAAGGCCAAGCTTGCCCGCAAGAAGGCTCTTCTGGAAGGGCAGACGAAAGCGCGCCGATTCTGCAGCGTCCGGGCAATTCTTCAAGATGAAGTTCGCCACCCGCTGTGGCGCGGTATGCAGCCGGTCATCCGCCACGCATTCCAGAGCATTTTTCAGGTTGCTGGAAAGCGTCATCATCAGCGCCATGGCAACTTCCGGATTGCTGGTGACCAGCTTTGCCACGCTTGCGGTTTCAAATCGCGCGAGCGTAACGGCTTCGGCAGCCTGCGCATTAAAGTCGTAGGCGGTATTGTTGAAGATGCCGGTTTCAGCAAATGTGTCACCTGGGCCATAGACTGCAATATCAGCCTCACGGCCTTCGCGGTTAAGCCTGTAGGCACGTACAAAACCGGTGAGCACCGTGTAGAAATATTCCGGTGCATCGCCTTCTCTGAAGATCAGGTCCTTTGCCTCATATGAAGAGACCGCAACATCGTCGACAACCTTGTTGAAGGCTGTGGGACTCAGGTCTTTCAGCAGGGACGTTGACGCCAGAATGTCTCTGTCGCGACTGTTCAATTTAAGTATCTTGTTCACCACCTCAGGCCTCCGCGCCGCGAAAGTTTATGGTCTTCCGACAACTGTTCATGAAACAGTCATAACCTGAAGAGGGAAGAGGACGTTTGATCGAAATCAAAATGTTACAAGGCAAATAAAAAGCCGGGCAATTGCCCGACTTTCTTGCTGTGCAGGGTCTCGCAGCCTATTCGGCAGCGAGCGAATTGATGTTGACGACGTTGCTTTCGTCCTTCTTGCTCTTGCCTTCCAGCTTGCTAAGTCTGCCTTCCAGCGAGTCGACCGACTGGGCCGTGTGCACAACAGTGTCGTGTAGTTGCTCATTGGAAAGCTGGGTATCTTCTTCATCCTTTTGGCCAACAAACCGGCCGAATATCCAGCCAAAGAAACGTGACACGTCATCCATGATCAGGAAGAAGGATGGAACCACGACAAGGCTGAGCACCGTGGAAACGATAATGCCGCCTATCACGGCAATCGCCATGGGAGAGCGGAAGGCACCGCCCTCACCAACGCAAAGGGCTGATGGCAGCATGCCTGCCGACATGGCAATCGATGTCATGACAATAGGGCGGGCACGCTTGCGACCGGCTTCCACCATGGCCTTCAACCGGTCCATGCCCTGCCTGCGCATTTCAATCGCGAAGTCGATAAGCAGAATTGCGTTCTTGGTCACAATACCCATCAGCATCAGGATACCAATGAGAACCGGCATGGAGAGCGAGTTGTTGGTCAGGATCAGACCTGCGGCCACGCCACCAATTGCAAGCGGAAGTGAGAAGATAATGGTGAAGGGCTGGATCACATCCTTGAAGAGTAGGATCAGCACCATCAACACAAGCAACAGACCCAGAATCATCGCGTTGATAAAGCTCTGAACCATCTCGGCCTGCACTTTGGCGTCACCACTTTCAACAAAACTCACGCCCGGCGGCAGTTTTGATTCCGCTGCTTTGAAGCGTGCCGAGGCTGTATCCAGCGCCACACCTTGCGGCAGGTCGGCGCCAATCGTGACCACGCGGTTGCGGTCCTGACGCTTGATGGTGGCGGGACCTTCAGCATAGTAGATATTG